>CAZQLI010000057.1:0-10162 GCA_964594145.1 uncultured Sphingomonas sp.
CCGACCTTCGCGAGTCCGGCTCGATCGAGCAGGACGCCGACATGGTCTGGTTCGTGTTCCGCCCGGATTATTACGTGGCAGCGCGCCAGCCCGCGGACGACCATCCCGACTTCGCGGAATGGCAGGAGGAAATGCAGCGGGTCTACGGCACTGCAGAGCTGATCGTTGCAAAACAGCGCCACGGCGCCACCGGCAAGATAAGGCTGCGTTTCGACGCGAAGATCACGAAGTTCAGCGATGCGACCGACAATGACTATCTGCCGGAAATGCGGGGCTAGTCGCCGGCGACCGGCGCATGGGCGTCTCGCAGGCCCTCGGTAATAACCGCCCTGGTTACCTCGGACTCAACACTCGTAACCGGATAGGCACAATAATCGGCTGCGTAAAATGCGCTTGGCCGGTGATTGCCGCTATAGCCCACGCCACCGAATGGCGCGTTGGAGGGCGCCCCGTTGGTCGGCTTGTTCCAGTTGATGACACCGGCACGGATATTGGCCCAGAACCGGTCATAGAGTGCCGGGTCCTTGGTCAGGACACTGGCGGCGAGACCGAAGCGCGTGTTGTTGGCTTCGTCGATTGCCGCGTCAAAGTCCTTGACCCGGATGAGCTGGAGGATCGGCCCGAACAATTCCTCGTCGACGCGGTCCTTTGCGTTGGTCATGTCGATGAGGGCAGGCGTGAGATAGGGTCGCTCTTCGTGCGGGCGCTCGAGCCGCCTGATCGCCTTGCCGCCCTTCATCATCAGTCCAAGGAACCGGTCCTGGAGGATGTCGGCCGTTACGAGATCGATGACCGGTCCCATGAACGGCTGGGGATCGGCCATCGGGTGATCGACGATGATCCGGTCCATGAGCTTGCAGATCTCTCCAACCAGGTCCTCGTGCGAGCCGTCGTGGACGATGAGGCGGCGCGCGGCAGTGCAGCGCTGGCCGGCTGAGAGGAAAGCAGACTGGACGATGATCGTGGCTGCTGCCTGGAGATCCGGCGCATTCCAGGCGACGATCGGGTTGTTGCCCCCCAGTTCAAGCGCCAGGATCTTGTTCGGAGTCTCGGCGAACTGGCGATGCAGCGCCGTCCCGGCGCCGACCGAGCCGGTGAACAGGAGGCCGTCGATGCCGGCCTGGCCGGCAAGCGATTTTCCCTCGGCCGGGCCGCCGACGAGCAGGCGAAGCGCGCCCTCGGGAACGCCGGCCTCGTGGAAGCAGCGGACCAGGAATTCGCCGGTCGCCGGGGTCTTCTCTGACGGCTTGAACACGATCGCATTGCCCGCGATCAGGGCAGGAACGATGTGGCCGTTGGGGAGATGGGCCGGGAAATTATAGGGACCGAGCACTGCCAGCACGCCGTGCGGCTTGTGGCGGACGGTGACCTTGTTGCCGAGCGCAGCCTCGAGTCGATTGGTGGGCGTCCGTTCAAGATAGGCCGCGACCGATATCTCGACCTTGCCCACGACCGAGTTCACCTCGGTCTTCGCTTCCCAGAATGGCTTTCCCGTTTCGCGCGCGATGAGCTCGGCAAATTCATCGGCGCGGGAGCGGACGACATTGGCGAACCGGCGCATCATCTCCATCCGGTAGGTCACCGAATGGGCAGCCCATTTGGGCCATGCCGCGCGGGCCGCCGCGACTTCCGCGGCAGCGTCGCCGATGGCACCGGACCAGATCTCGGCGCCGGTAGCCGGCTCGATTGAAACTAGGGTTTCCCCGCTCATGAAATCTCCAGCACGCCGGCTCGCGCTAGCCCTGCGCGCACCGGGCGGTCAAGCCGCGGCATCCGACGTCATGGCGTCACCGAGCCGTCGGACGGCATCGATCTTGGCATTGAAAAGCGACCAGTCGTCACTCTCGGCGATCGCCGCCCAGATGGCCTCGACCTCGTCGATGTGCATCGAACAGGGCGCAGCGTCCGACCAGTAGGGATGGCCCGGAAGATTCTGCCGTCCCTCGAGGAGGGCGCGAAGCTCGTCGAACTCCTCGCCGGCATATCGTTCCTGGTCGGCCATTCTGCCGCCTCGCCAGTCGAAGAAGAAGCGGTCGATGCCGACGCGGCGTGATCGAAGGCCCTTGATCATCGCCGAGACGAGGGGCCGGTCATCATCCTCGCCTCGTGGAGCGATCCCGAGGCGCCTCAGCATCTCTCCGGAAAGAGCGCCCTGGAATGCCGCCGGCCACCGGCCAAGGGCATCGGAAAGTGCGGGGGCATCGCCGATCATCGACAGCGAGCCCGCGAGCTGTGCGAGGTCCCAGTGGATTGCCTCGGGCTGCCGGCCGAAGGCGTAGAGACCAGCCTCGTCGAAATAGGCGGCAACAAATTGTTCGTCCCAGTCAGGCGTGAAGCGCCATGGGCCATAATCGAAGCTCTCGCCGGTGACGTTGATATTGTCGCTGTTGAGAACGCCATGGACGAACCCGGCGGCGACATAGCTCGCGGCCAGCGTGGCGGTGGCACCCGATGTCCTCTCGTACAGGTTGGAGGCATTCTCGCGGTCATCGCCCAGTGGCTCGTTGAAGAGATGGCGAAGGCAATAGCGCGCAAGGCCTGCCAGGCCTTCGAGGTCGTCGTGGAAGGCAAGCCGCTGGAAAGTCCCGATGCGGATATGGCCATGGCTCAGCCGGGTCAGGACGGACGAGCGGGTGGGCGAGGGCTCGTCCCCGCGCCACAGCTGTTCCCCGGTTTCGAACAGTGCAAAGGATTTCGAGCTGTTGACCCCGAGCGCTTCCAGCATCTCGCTCGCCAATATCTCTCGGACCCCGCCTTTCAGTGTCAGCCGCCCGTCCCCGGCCCGGCTGTAGGGGGTCTGGCCGCTTCCCTTGGTGCCAAGGTCGAGCAGCCGGCCACGGTCGTCCCGGAGCTGGGCGAAGAGAAAGCCCCGGCCATCACCGATGGCGGGATTATAAACTCGGAACTGGTGGCCGTGGTAGCGGAGCGCCAACGGCTGCCGAAGCCTGCCGGGCAGCGGCTCGAACCTGCAGAAATGGCGCGCCCAGCCTTCGTCATCCAAGGCCCCGAGGCCCACGCGCTCCGCCCAGCGGCGATTGAGGAAGCGGGCTCGGCACTCGGGAAAACCGGCCGGCTTTACGGGATCGTAGAATGTCTCGCCGAGCTCGAGGATGGGCGAAGGATCGGGAACGGCTTGCAGCGCGGCCATCGGCCCGCGATAGGGAGAGTTCAGTCGCGGGGGAAGTGTGGATGGCGAGTTGGACCGATCGTTTCTGGCAGAGCGCCGAGGGTCTTCGCCTCCATTACCGCGATTATGAGGGGCCTCGCGACACGCCGCCTATCCTTTGCATTCCCGGGCTTACTCGCAACGCTCGCGACTTTGAGCCGGTGGCGGAGCGCTATGCCGGGCGGTGGCGGGTTATCTGCATCGAGCTGCGCGGCCGCGGCCTGAGCGAACATGATCCCGATCCCAGCCGCTATTCACCGGAATATTATGTCGCCGACATATTGAAGCTGCTCGACCAGGAAGGGATCGCCGACGCGGTGTTCGTCGGCACCTCGCTTGGCGGGATCTGCACCATGCTTCTCGCCTCGACCGACAGCGACCGGATCGCGGGCGCAGTCCTCAACGACATCGGGCCCGAGATCGACGGTGCCGGGCTCGATCGCATCGCCGGATATGTCGGGCGCGAGGTCTTCTTCCCCGGCTGGGGCGAGGCAGTCTCGGTGCTTGCAGAGCGCAACCGCGCCATGTTCCCGCGGTGGCAGCAGGACGACTGGGAGCGGTTCGCGCACCGCATTCTCACCGAGACCCCGAAGGGAATCGGGTTCGACTATGACATGAAGATCGCCGGGAATTTCCGGGCGGCGGTGGAAGGGCCGCAGGCGGCCAACTGGGAGCTTTACGAGGCGCTGGCCGGGAGGCCGGTGCTGGTGCTGCGCGGCGCGCTCTCCGATCTTCTCGCCCCGGATGTTGCCAGCCAGATGGTCGAGCGGCTTTCCGGTGACGCCGAGCTGTTGGTCGTTCCCGACGTCGGCCATACGCCGACCTTAGAGGAGCCCGAGGTCCAGGCCGCGATGGACCGGCTGCTTGCGCGGGTGATGCAGCTACAGGACCGCTAGGCGGTAATACGGCGGAGCTTGTCGAGCGCGACCTGGTCACCTTCCTCGGGCGAGATGGTGGCGACGAACTGGCCGTTGCGGTCGAGCAAGATCACCGACGCGGTGTGGTCAACGCTATAGGAGCCGTCCGGCTGCTCGACCTTGCGCGAATAGATGCCGAACTGCTTCTTGACGATCTCGAGCTGGGCCGGCGTCCCGGTGAGGCCGATGACCGGCGAATCGTAAAGCTTCATGTAATTGTCGACCTCGGCGGGCGTGTCGCGCTCGGGATCGACGCTGACGAAGACGATGGAAAGCGCGTCGTCGCCCTTGCCGAGCTGCTGGCGAAGGCGGGTAAGCCGGGCAAGAGTGGTCGGGCAGACGTCGGGGCAATGGGTGAAGCCGAAGAACAAAGCTGCGGGCCGCCCGTTGAGACGCGAGCTCGCAAATGGCTGTCCGTCGCTGCCGGTCAGCGTGAACGGTCCACCGATCGATCCGAGCGGAGTCGAGCTGACCTGTTGCGGCTCGGACTGGCGCCAGAGCAGTACGACTATTCCGGCAGCGACGATCCCCACCACCACCCACAAAAGCAGCCGCAGGCGGGCCAGGCTCATGACTTCTGCTCCTTGGTGACGTCGACCTTGACCTTGCGGTCGCCGCTTGTCCGGAATTTCAGCACGAGGTCGAAGCTGTCGCCGGTCCTCAGCGGAGCGCGCAGTCCCTGCAGCATGATATGAGTGCCGCCGGGGACCATCTCGATGCGCTGGCCTGCGGGGATATTGATCTCCCCGGCCATGCGCATCGTCGCGACCCCGTCGACCAGTTCCGTCTGGTGCACCATCGCCATCGCAGCACGGTCGGTGAAGGCACCGACCAGCCGGTCATCGGCGGATCCCTTGTTGTTGATCGCCACATAGACCGCGCCCGGGGCATCCCCCCGGGTCGGGCGGGCCCAGGCATTGCCGGGCCGGATATCCGGCTTACCGTCCTGGCCGCATGCTGCTGTAAGGAGAATGGCGAGGGAGAATAACGCGCGCTTCATGGCTACCGACCTAGTTGCTGTATCTGGCGGGCGCAATGGCAGGCAAATGGGCCCTTTCGACTTTCACTGCTTGCCCCGCTGACCCCCTCCGGGCACAATCCGTTGGAATTTTGGGATTTTGGCATTATGTACCGGGCGATATGAATAAAGTTGAGGCCATTTCCGCTACGAGGGGACGTCCACGCGAGTTCTGCGTCGACCATGCCCTTGCCCAGGCACTTAGCGTGTTCTGGGCCAAGGGATATGAGGGAGCCTCGCTGACGGACCTGACCGAGGCAATGGGAATCACCCGGCCGAGTCTTTATGCCGCCTTTGGAAACAAGGAAGCGCTCTTCCGCAAGGCTCTCGATCTCTACGAGAAGGAGAAGATGGCCTATGTCGGCCAGGCTCTCGCCCAGCCGACGGCCCGCCTGGTGGCCGAAACCATGTTGAGGGGCGCGGTGGAGACGGCCTGTAGTTGCGAGGGCACCGCCCACGGCTGCCTGCGCGTGATCAGCTCCGTTTCCTGCGGCCCCGCCGCCCAGACGATCCACGAAGAAGTGATCGCGCGCAGCAACAAGGGCAAGCAGGCACTCGTCGACCGGCTGGAACGCGCCAAGGCGGAAGGGGACCTCCCGGCCGATGTCGACGCGGAGGGGCTCAGCCGGCTGCTGGTCTCCATCCTCCAGGGCATCTCGGTCCAGGCCAACCAGGGCGCCTCGCGCGAGCAGCTGGAGAAGCTTGTACAGACCGCGCTCGCTCTCTGGCCGACCGCCTGATTTAATACCCCCATCAACATTTTTTATCGACCGGTATAGAATTTTTCTTGACGTCACCTACCTGACTTTGTACTGACCGGTACAGAAAGCTTGGGGCCATGTCCGTGGCGCGCTTTCGAAGCCATCAAAAAGGGATGATGCGTCAAAACATGACTATCTTGTCTGCGGGTTCTGACGCCCGCCAGTAAGGGTACCAACCTCTAGAACCGGCCTTTTGGGGTCGGGGCAGTCGCCCCGCCACGGGCCATTTGCGTGCCTGGAAATGCCGCAGCTGCCGGGAGCCCGAGCTCCGGCAAACGGTGAAGCTCGCCCGCAAGAGAACAGGGAGACACGACATGGCATATGCCGCGAAGATCGAAACGGCGAAGGCCGAGCGGATCGCCCCGGCGGCCGTCCCGGCAAATGACGTTTCGAGTGCGGATTTCTCGCCGCTTGAATGGTCGGTGATCAGGCTTGCCCGCTCCGACGGCCTCTCCACCCTGAGGGCCCCGGGCCGCGTCCGCCGCTTCACCAACTGGCTGATCGGACGGAGCGGAAGCCCCGGGCTCGCCAACGAGCGGCTCGAGGCGCTGCGCCGCATCGCCGTTCTCAGCTGGCATTTCGGGTTCACCGTTCCAGGCGACGACGTCGCCCACTTCCTCTCACAGGGATTCAGCCCCGACCAATATGAGCTGATGGTTCGCAGCATCCGCGCCGCCGTCAGTGGACCGCAAAGGATCGCCGCATGAACATGTTCAGCAAATTCACCGCCGAAAGCGGTGAGACCGAGACCTTTCACAGCCGCATTGCCCGCCGACCCCTTTGGCAGCGCGCCCTCCTCATGGGCTCGCCGCTTGCACTGCTTGCCGCGGCCGTCACGCTATGGGACAGCGACCCCTCCCCAGCTGCTGCTCCCACTGCCCCCCACGTGACGGTCGCGGCACCCCTCGAGCGGACGATCAACCAATGGGATGATTATGTCGGCCGGTTCGAGGCCAGCCGGAGCGTCGAGGTTCGCCCTCGGGTTTCGGGACAGGTCGTGGCGGTCCATTTCACCGATGGAGCGATCGTTCGGAAGGGGCAGCTCCTCTTCACCATCGATCCGCGCCCCTTCGCCGCCGCGCTGGCCGAGGCCCGGGCAAGCGTCGCCTCGGCACGAGCCGAGCTCGGGCTTGCGGAAACCGACCTTTCGCGGGCGCAGCGGCTTCTTGCCGAGGGCGCCGTGTCACAGGCCAATGTCGACCAGATCACCGCGCGGGTCCGCTCCTCCCGGGCTGCGCTGGCCGCAGCCGAGGCAAGGGTTCGAGCCCGCGCCCTGGACGTCGAGTTCACCAAGGTCCGTGCGCCGATCGGTGGCCGGATTTCCGACCGGCGGATCGACGCGGGGAACCTCGTTGCCTCGGGTGAAACGCTGTTGACCACGATCAACGCGCTCGATCCCATCTATTTCAGCTTCGATGTTCCCGAATCGCTGTTCCTGAAAGCGGCCAGGGCGCGCCAGGCGGGCGATGCCTCCGGCCAGGTTGCGGAGATCCGGCTGCAGGACGAGGCCGACTATAACTGGAAGGGCCGTCTCGATTTTACCGACAATGGCATCAGCCAGAACTCGGGGACGGTCCGCGCACGGGCCGTGGTGCCCAACCCCAACTATTTCCTGGCGCCGGGCATGTTCGGCAACATGCGGCTGGCCGAGGGCGGGGCGGTCAATGCACTGCTCGTCCCCGACGCCGCGGTGCGTACCGACCAGGCCCGCAAGATCCTGCTGGTCGTCGGCAAGGATAACAAGGTCGAGGCCAAGCCGGTCGAGACCGGGCCGCTGGTCTCCGGGCTCAGGGTCATTCGCTCGGGCATCAGCGCGAGCGACCGGGTGATCGTCCAGGGCGTCCAGTTCGCGGCTCCAGGAGCAGTCGTCAATCCGCGGCTGACCAAGATCGAACTGGCGCAGGCCGCCAGCGCCGAGGCGTCCCAGCCTTCCATTCCCAGCGCGTCGCAGGCGACGCTGGCTGCCAGATAGGATCGGGGGCAATCCCATGCGATTCAGTCATTTCTTCATCCGCAGGCCGATCTTTGCCGGCGTCGTCGCGATCATCATCACCATCGTCGGCGCCTTCGCCTATGTCGGGCTGCCGGTGTCGCAGTTCCCCGAGATTGTCCCGCCGACGGTCACGGTCAGCACCGCCTATCCCGGCGCCTCGGCCGAGACGGTTGCGGCGACCGTCGCGGCGCCGATCGAGCAGCAGATCAACGGCGTCGACAACATGCTCTACCAGTCGTCGCAATCGACCGGTGACGGCCGGCTGACCATCACCGTCACCTTCCGGCTGGGCACCGACCTCGATACCGCCCAGGTGCTGGTCCAGAACCGCGTGGCCCTCGCAGAGCCCAGCCTTCCCGAAGAGGTGAGGCGGCAAGGCGTGGTGGTGCGCAAGACCTCGCCTTCCTGGCTCATGGCCGTGAACGTGCTGTCGCCCGACGGTTCGCTCGATCGAGGCTATGTATCAAACTATGCCTTGACCCAGTTGAAGGACCGGCTGTCGCGCGTCGATGGCATCGGCGACGTCCAGATCTTTGGAGCGCGCGATTATGCCATGCGGGTCTGGATCGACCCCGGCCGGGCGGCAACGCTTGGCCTGACGGCCGGCGAGGTGGTCGAAGCACTGCGCTCGCAGAATGTCCAGGTCGCCGCCGGAGTCGTCGGCCAGCCGCCGTTCGACACGGGCGCGGCCCAGCAGCTCAACGTCGAGACCCAGGGTCGCTTCAAGACGGCGCAGGAATTTGCAAACATCATCGTCAGGGCCGACCCGGTCACCGGGGCAATCACCAGGCTGCGGGACGTTGCACGGGTCGAGCTCGGCGCCGAGGATTATGGCGTCAACGCCTATCTGTCGGGCACCGACTCCATCATCCTCGGCATCACCCAGCGGCCCGGCAGCAATGCGCTGGCAGCGGCCGAGGGGATCAAGGCCGAACTCGCAAAAGCCGCCGAGAGCTTCCCGGAAGGCCTTGAGTATCGGATCATCTGGAATCCCACCGAGTTCATCAGCGCGTCGATGAGCGAAGTGCAGAAGACGCTCCTCGAGGCGCTGGTCCTCGTCGTCCTCGTCATTATCGTTTTCCTTCAGAGCTGGCGCGCAGCGATCATCCCGATCGTTGCAATCCCGGTGTCGCTGATCGGGACCTTCGCGGTCCTTGCCGCCCTTGGCTACTCGCTCAACACGCTCTCGATGTTCGGGCTGGTGCTGGCCATCGGGATCGTCGTCGACGACGCGATCGTCGTCGTCGAGAATGTCGAGCGCAACCTCGAGCTGGGGCTTTCCCCGAAAGAAGCTTCGCACCGCTCGATGGACGAGGTTTCCGCGGCTCTCGTGGCGATCGTTCTGGTCCTCTGCGCGGTGTTCGTGCCGGTGACTTTCCTCACCGGGATCACGGGCGAATTCTACCGCCAGTTCGCGGTCACCATCTCGGCGTCGACCATCATTTCGCTGCTGCTCTCGCTCACCCTGTCGCCGGCACTCGCTGCGCTGCTTCTCAGGCCCAAGAGCGAGGAGCGTCCGAAGAGGGGCGTGATGGCCGCTCTTCACCGTGCCGGCGACCGGTTCAACGAGCGGTTCGCCCGCCTCGGCGAATGGTATGGCAGCTTCACCCGCCGCATCATCGGTGCGCCGAAGCGCGGCCTCACCATATACGCTGGTCTGGTTGCGCTGACCGTTTCGCTCTTCTGGGCGACACCCGCCGGCTTCATCCCGGCGCAGGACCAGGGCTATGCGCTTGCAGCGGTCCAGCTTCCTCCCGGCAGCTCGATCGAGCGAACCGACGCCGTGCTGAAGAAGGTGGTCGCAAGGCTGCTCAAGGTTCCGGGCACCGAGGCGGCGGTGATGTTTGCCGGCTTTGATGGCGCCTCCGGGACCCAGGCGTCCAACGCCGGCGCTGCCTATGTGACCTTCAAGCCGTTCGACGAGCGCGCCGGAACCGACCGCACGGAGCTCAACATCGAAAACGAGATGCGAGCCGCGCTGGCGGACATCGACGAGGCAATGGTGTTCGTCATCCCGCCGCCCGTCGTCCAGGGCATTGGCAATGGCGGCGGCTACCGGATGATCATCCAGGACCGCGGTGACAATGGCTACCAGGCGATGGAGCAGGCGGCCTACCAGCTGATGGGCGCGGCCCAGCAGGAAAAGGGGCTGGCCAACGTCTTCACCCTCTACAACACGGCAACGCCGCGGATCTGGGCGGACATCGACCGCGCCAAGTCCGACATGCTGGGCGTTCCGCCGGAGCGCGTGTTCGAGGCGCTCCAGGTCTATCTCGGCTCGGCCTATGTCAATGACTTCAACCTGCT
>CAZQLI010000058.1:0-10106 GCA_964594145.1 uncultured Sphingomonas sp.
GCGCCGCTCGATGATGCCAATGTCGACCGCTTCTGCGACCTGCTCGAGCGGATGACCGGCGAAACCGATACGCGCTACCTCATCGTCACCCACAATGCGGTGACGATGAGCCGAATGCACCGGCTTTACGGGGTGACGATGGTCGAGCGCGGAGTGAGCCGGCTCGTCTCGGTCGACCTTGGGGGTGCAGAGGAGCTATTGGCGGCCGAGTGAGCCGCAAGTTCATCCCGCCCCATCCGCCGCGCCGGCCAAGGCCGGTAACCAGCTGGCGAGGTTTTTTCGGCGAGCGTGCCCGGACCGCGGTCTACGGCTGGTCCCAGCTCGCCTTCGAGACCGATCACCTGAAGCGGAAGATCCTCGGCTTTACGGTCCACGTCGTCCTCGACCCCGACCATGTCGAGCATGTCCTCCTCGGCAATGCCGCCAACTATGCAAAGCCCGACATCGTCAAGTCCTTGCTCCATCCGATCATCGGTAAGGGTCTCCTGACCTCCGACGCCGGCCTGTGGCGCGAACAGCGGCGGATCGTGGCGGCAAGCTTCTCTCCTTCGGCGGTCGAGGCCCAGCGCTCGATGTTCGTCGAGGCTGCCGCAATGGCCGCCGCCCGATGGTCGGACGGCGAGGTCCGGGACATGGCATTCGAGGCCACCCGGACGACCATGACGGTTATCGCACTGGCCCTGTTCGGCGGCGATCCGCGTCTTACGTCCGAGGAGTCGATGAGCCAGATCGCGGCAGCGATCGAGGGATTTTCCGAAGCACGCATGCTCGCGCTCTTCCGGCTTCCGCCGGTCCCGGTGACGCCCAAGGGCCGGGCAGGCAAGAAGGGCCAGGTCCATCTTCGAAGGACCCTGGGCGAAGTGGTCGACGACCGCTGGGCCGGCAGGATGGGGGGCGATTTCCTGAGCGGGATGATCGAGGCGCTCCGCGAGCGCTTCCCGGCCGAGGAGGCTCGCGCGCTTTCGATCGACAATGCAGCTACCTTCTACCTCGCCGGACACGAAACGACGGCCAATGCCATAAGCTGGGCGCTATTCCTGCTCGCAGCGCAGCCCGGGCTCCAGGAGGAGCTCGCCGACGAGGCGAAGGGGGCGCTTTCGACCGGCGCAGAAGATGTCGCCTCCCGCCTCCCGCGGCTCAGGCTGTTCCTGCTGGAGGCGATGCGCCTCTATCCGCCGGTTCCCCGGTTCGACCGCCAGGCGGTCGGCGAGGACGAGCTTGGCGAATGGAAGGTGGAGCCGGGCGATATCGTCTCGATCTGGCCCTGGCTGCTGCACCGGCACAAGGGGCTGTGGGAGGACCCGGATGCGTTCGAGGCCGGGCGCTTCGCGGACGGCAGCGGCCGGCATCGCTTCCAGTATCTCCCCTTCGGCGCCGGGCCGCGGACCTGTGTCGGGGCGCAGTTTGCAACAACCGAGGCGCTGACCCTCCTTGCGCACTGGCTCCACCAGTGGCGCTTCGTCGAGACCGGGGCCGAGGTAAGGGTCGGCGGGATGGTCACCCTCAGGCCGAAGGGCGGGCTGTCGCTCCGGCTCGAGCGGCGCTAGGAAGCGGCCCTGGCCAGGCGCTGGTAATCCCGGGCCTTCTGGCGCGGCGCCCTCGCCCTCCACCAGATGATGATCCCGGTGACCGACAGTAGCGCGGGGATGATGCCGCCAAGAAAGATGATGATCTGCCAGCCAGGTCCCATTCCGGTCCCGTCGTGCCAGCGGCGCATCTTCCTTGCTATGGTCTCGCCTCTCTCCCGCGAAGGCGACAGGCTGGCCTCACCGGTCCGGTCCTTTACGACTACTTCCGCCAGGCCTTTGCCTCGCAGCTCGAAGCCAAGCTTCCACTCATCCTTCCGATCGGTTGGCCAGCTGATGCTGACCAGCCTTCCAGGCGCCTGGTCCCGGGCGGCGGCGATCGCGTCGGCGACGGCCATCTTCGGCGATTGAAGCGGAAGAGCCTGCATTGCCCGTGATCGTTCGGACGCGCCCTGGACCGGGGTCGCCTCGAAATTCCCGAAGAAGCTCGGGAAGGAGATCCATGCGCCGGTGAACGACAGCATCGCGAGCGGAACAAGGACCCAGAAGCCCGTGAAATAATGGAGATTGGCGTTGAGCGTATTTCGGCGCTTCCACCGAAGCCCGGTCCTGAACGATCCCCTGAGCGGCCACCACAGCCAGATGCCCGACAGGCAGGAAATGACCATGAAGACGCCGACCCAGCCAACGATCGGTCGTCCCCAGCCCGGGATCATCAGGCTGCCATGGAGGACGTGCATGAACCGCACAACGCCGCTGCTCGCGGATGCCTGGTCGATGACCTGGCCGCTCGCCGGATCGATCCAGATATTTGTCCTCGCCGGCCTTGCCGAACCGGGCGACGGCGCGACGGCCGTCACCAGGACCGCCCCGTCATTTTCAAGGTAGCGGAGCGAGGAGATGCGTTCGCCCTCCTTCGTCACCATGCGCGCGACCTCTTCATACCCGGCCGCTTCCATGGTTGGCTTGCCATAGCTCGCATAGCGCTGCGGCTCGAGCTGGGCGTCGAGCCAGTCATGCCATACCAGTGCTGAACCCGTAAGGCAGATCGGGATGATCAGCAGTGCGAGCGAAAGCCCGATCCATTTGTGGACCTGTAGCCACGCTGCTCTCAATCGTTTCTTGCCCGACCTGCCCATTTTCGAACCGCCCTTTCGTTGTTGGAAAAAGCCAATAGCGTTGGTTTAAGCGCTTGCAAGACTATTGCGAATGATTATCAGCAGCGCTCGATAGCGAATCATTCTCAATAGCAGGGGCAAGGCATGACAGGGCGGAACAACGGCTCAGTGGGAATCATTTCCCGTCGCAAGGCGGCGGTTGCCGTCGCGGGCTGTGCCCTGTGGATGTCAACTGGCGCACATGCGGCCGACCTGGCCGAGCTTGCGCAGCCGGCAGATCCGGAAGGCCAGAGCATCGTCGTTACCGGCGAGCGCTATCGCATCAACACGCTCAACAGCCGTCTCGGCGAAGTGCGTGACGCACCGCAGTCGGTCAGCATCATCCCGCGCGACGTCATCGAGAAGCAGGCGGCGAGCAGCCTCACCGACGTGCTTCGGAACGTCTCGGGAATCAGCTTCGCCGCCGGCGAGGGCGGAGGCGGACCAGGCGGCGACAATCTGACGCTTCGCGGCTTTGGCGCCCGCAATGATATTTTCGTCGACGGGATCCGCGATTTCGCAAGCTACACGCGCGACACGTTCAATATCGAGCAGGTCGAAGTGGTGAAGGGGCCGGCCTCGGCCCAGACCGGCCGCGGTTCGACCGGTGGCTATATCAACCTCTTCACCAAGCAGCCGCAGGCGCGGACATTCGTCGCCGGCACCATCGGCGTTGGCCTTCCCGAGCATGTCCGGGCCACGGCAGACGTCAACATCGGCGGCGAACGGCTCGGCCTGGGGGCAGGGACTGCAGCCCGGGTAAACCTGCTCTACCATGACGCGGACACGCCGGGCCGGGATCACGTCGAGACCAGGCGCCTCGGGCTCGCGCCTTCCTTCGCGGTCGGCCTCGGAACGCCGACGCGCGCGATCGTCACCTACATGTTGCTCAGCCAGGACAATCTTCCCGACTATGGCATCCCCTTTGTCCCGGCGACCAATAATGTCCTCGTCGAGCATCGCGATCGCCCCGCACCGGTCGATTTCGACAATTTCTACGGGCTGGTTGACCGGGACTTCGAGGACCTCGAAACAAATATCCTGACCTTCGCGCTGGAGCATGATCTCACCGACGACATCCGGCTCGCCAACACCACCCGCTATGGCCATGCGCGGCGCGACTCCATCTACTCGGCGCCGCGGTTCGCCAGCGTCGATGACGTGCTGATCAATCCCCAGACCCAGTCGCGCGACACGGTCGACACGATCCTTCTCAACCAGAGCAACATCTTCGCCGAGTTCCTGACCGGAACGATGAGGCACGACCTCATCGCGGGCTTCGAAATCTCCCGGGAGAGAAGCCGCAACCAGCTCCGAACCGTAACGCCGGGCACGCCGACTGACCTTTTCGATCCCGATCCCGAGCGGCCCTGGGATGGTACGATCGTCGATACGGCGGACGGCCTCGTCAAGGCCAAAGCGGACACGCTTGCTGCCTACCTGTTCGACACGGTCCACCTCAGCGACCAGTGGCTGGTTACCGGCGGCCTTCGCTGGGAGCGTTACGAGAGCGGGTTCACGCCCGCCGGCACGGCCCCGAGGCTCGCGAGGACCGACCGGACCGTCACCTGGCGGGCCGGCGTCACCTACAAGCCGATCCCCAACCTCAGCATCTACGCGGGCGCCGGGACGTCGGTGAACCCGTCGATCGAGAACATGACCCAGACCACCCCGAACGAGGCGCTCGCCGCGCTCAGGCCCGAGCGCAGCCGGACGGTCGAGCTCGGCGCCAAGTGGGACGGCTTTGACGGGAAGCTGTTGCTCACCGGTGCCATCTTCAGGACCGACAAGAAAAATGCCCGCACCCCCGGGCTCCCCGGGGAGCCAGCGACGGTGCTCGAAGGAAAGCAGCGCGTCGACGGGATCGAGCTTGGCGCAACCGGCTGGATCACCAGTCGCTGGCAACTGATCGCATCCTATACCTATCTCGATACTAAGATCATCAAGTCGAACGTCCCCGAGCAGGTGGGCAACCGGCTGGCCAATGTGCCCGACCACAGCGGTACCATCTGGTCGACCTACAAGATCCCCGGCGGACCGGAGCTGGGTGGCGGCGTTCGCTATGTCGGCACGCGCTACACCAATGTCACCAACAACCGGAGGCTCGACGATTATTGGCTGGTCGACGCGACCGTCGGCTATGACCTGAGCAGCTCGGTGAGCATCCGGGCAAACCTGTTCAATATTTTCGACGAGCGCTTCCCTGACCAGATCAGCGGCGGGCATTTCGTTCCTGGCCCGGGCAGGTCGGCCGTAGCGACACTCTCGTTCAGGATGTAAGGCATTGGGCCGATGCTGATCGCTATTCCCTCGCTACTTTCTCCCGAGGCAGTTGCCCGCGCCCGCGGCCTCATCGAGGCGGCGTCCTGGGAAGACGGAAAGGCAACCGCCGGCCAGCAGTCGGCGATTGCCAAGCGCAACCGCCAGCTGCCCCATGAATGCAGCGCGAGGCAGCAAGTGGCCTCGATGATCCTCGAGGCCCTGTCGACCAACGGATTATTCATGTCGGCAGCGCTTCCGCGCCAGATTTTTCCGCCGCTGGTCAACCGCTACGACGCTGAGAGCGGACATGGCTTTGGCGACCATGTCGACAATGCCATCCGTTTCCTGCCCGATGGCTCGGGCCGGGTGAGGACGGATCTCTCGGCAACCGTCTTCCTCTCTCGCCCGGACGAATATGATGGCGGCGAGCTGGTCATCGAGGACAGCTATGGTTCGCACCAGGTCAAGCTCGAAGCCGGGGACATGGCGCTCTATCCGGCGACCTCGCTGCACCGGGTGGAGACGGTCACGCGCGGGACCCGCTTTGCCTCTTTCTTCTGGATCGAATCCATGGTCCGCGACGATGGCGAGCGAACGCTGCTGCTCAACATGGACGCCGGCATCCGCACCCTTGCCCAGAAACTGGGCGACGATGAACCGGCGATCGTCTCCCTGACCGGATGCTATCATAACCTGCTGAGGCGCTGGGCCGACAGCTAGGCGGCAAGCTCCTCGGCCCTCTTTCGGATACGCTTAAGGTCGGCGACGAAAGCCTTCCTTCCCTCGCGGCGTTCCTCTTCTCCCCTGGCGCGAAGCAGCGCGCTCGGATGCACGGTCACCCAGCATTCGCTCCCGTCCGAAAGCTGGTGGGGCTTGCCACGAAGGCTCGTGATGGTGACGATCTTCCCGAACAGCGCCCGGGCCGCGGTTGCGCCCAGGGCGACCGTCAGGGGCGGTTGAATGAGGTCGAGTTCCTGCCGCAGCCACCAGTGGCAGGCCTTGATCTCCCCGCCGTCAGGCTTGCTGTGCAGTCGCCGCTTGCCGCGCATCTTGAATTTGAAATGCTTGACCGCGTTGGTGACATAGGTGCGCTTCCGGTCGATGCCCGCCTCCTCGAGGGCCTGGTCAAGCAGCTGCCCCGCTGGTCCGACGAACGGCCTGCCGGCCAGGTCTTCGCGGTCGCCGGGCTGCTCGCCGACGAACAGGATGGAGGCATCGAGCTCTCCCTCGCCGAAAACCGTCTGTGTGGCGCAGCGGTATAGTTGGCACCGCGTGCAGCGGGCGGCTTCCTTCCTCATCGAAAGCCAGGCGCCCTCGACATTGGTCGGGCGCGACAAGCGGCCACCGGCCATCAAGGCTGCTCCTTCCTGCCGGCCAATCGAACCTCGGGGCTGGGGAGGCCGGGCATCGGCGCCGGGGACAACGCGGGAGGAGCGCTTTTTGCGCCATCTCGCCAACCGCTGGACCGCTCACCACCCGGACGGGAAGCGCTTCCTTCCGCAATTCATCGAAACTTCGCTTGCCTGGCGGCAGTCGGCGTCTAGGTTCTGCGCCCGACAGGTTGAAACGAGGGGGGAAGCATCCATGTTCTTTCGCGCCGCGCTGCTCGCCGCAGTGTCATTGGCACTGGCCACTCCGGCCCATGCCGGGCCGGTCGAGGACTTCCAGAAGCTCCAGCATGACTATTGGGCGGCCACGCTTCGTAACTCGCCGCTTTTCGCGACGCAGGTCGGGGTCAAGGACTATGACCGCGAAATTGGCCCGCTGAGCCTGGCCGAGATGGACCGCCAGGCGGCGGAGGCAGCGGCCTTCCTTGCCCGTCTCGAGGCAATCCCTTCCTCGTCGCTCCCCGCTTCCGAGCAGGCCAACCGGGCAATCATGAAGCGCCAGCTGGAAGATGGCATCGAAGCCAACCGCTTCGGCCAGCGCCAGCTCCTCTATTCGACCCTTGGCAGCTATCATGATTACCTGGCCGGCATGGCCGAGACGATGCCGTTCCGCTCCGCGGCCGACTATGACAATTACCTCGCCCGTCTCGAGCTCGTTCCCGAGCGCATGCAAAGCTATGGCGAGATAAGCGTCAAGGCTGCGAAGGAAGGCTATGTCCAGCCCTGCGTCACCATGACGAACTTCGGCTCGACGATCACCACCAACATCACGGCCGATGTTTCCAAGTCCCGCTTCTATGCGCCATTCGCCGGTCAGCGCCCGGAGTCGGTTCCGGCGGCAGAGTGGGCCGCGCTCCAGGCCCGCGCCAAGCAGGTCATCACCGGGAGGGTGAACCCCGCCTATCAGGCCTTTGCCGACCTTTACGAGAAAGAGCTCAAGGACAAGTGCCGGCAGAGCGTCGGCGTCTCGGCAATGCCGCAGGGCCGCGAATATTATGCGTTCCAGGTCCGCCAGCAGACCACGACCAATCTCTCCCCGGAGGCCATCCACCAGCTCGGGCTCAGGGAAGTTGCCCGGATCCGCTCGGAAATGGAGCAGGTTGCGGCCAAGGCCGGCTTTGCCAGCCGCGAAGCGATGATCGCCGACATGCGGACCAATCCGAAATGGTTCGTGAAAACGCCCGAGGAACTGCTCGAGGCATCGGCGATGATGGCCAAGACGATCGATGGCAAGATGCCCTCGCTGTTCGGGCGCCTGGCCAGGCTTCCCTACGGCATAAGGCCGATGGCCGCGGCGACCGCGCCAGGGGACACGACCGCGCGCTACCAGCCCGGGAGCCCCGATGCCGGCCTTGCCGGCTTCTACCTCGTCAACACCACCAAGCTTGACCAGCGGCCGCTCTGGGAAATTCCGGCGCTGACGGTGCATGAGGCCGTGCCGGGGCACCATATGCAGATCGCACTCCAGCAGGAGCTCGAGATGCCCGACTGGCGCCGGAACACCGCCTTCTTCACTGCCTTCGTCGAGGGCTGGGGCCTCTATTCGGAAAGGCTCGGCATCGAGATGGGTCTCTATGACACGCCGCAAAAGGACATGGGCAGGCTGGGCTACGAGATGTGGCGAGCGTCACGGCTGGTCGTCGACACCGGGATCCACGCCAAGGGCTGGACCAAGCAGCAGGCGGTCGACTTCATGAAGGACAATACGACCCTCACCGACGCCAATATCGATGCCGAGGTCAATCGCTACATTTCGAACCCCGGCCAGGCGCTCGCGTACAAGCTGGGCGAGCTCAAGATCCGCGAACTGCGGGCGCGCGCCGAACAGCAGCTTGGAGATCGTTTCGACCTGCGCCGCTTCCATGACGCTGTCCTCGGGCAAGGGTCGGTACCGCTCGACGCCCTCGAGGCGCAGATCAACGAATGGATCCGCTCCGAGATGGCGGCAGGCTAGGCGGATGAGGGGGCGGCGCTGGCCGCTGCCGGCTCACTCTTCGGGGGGCGCGGCCCCGGCGGCCTGTTCCCGCCGCTCGCGGAAGGCCTGGTTGATGAGCTGCTGCTGGCAGCCGGTAAAGCCGGCCGGCCCGATCGGGGAACAGCTGTTGAGGCCATTACCCATGACGGTCTCAAAGGCGATAGCCTTGTTCGCCCAGGCTTCGCGCGTCTGGGGCGGGCCGCTCTGCCGGTAGCGCTCGGGGATCCGGTAACGCTCGCTTTCGGGCTTGCGGGCGCAGACCACGACCTCGTCATCGGTCGAACGGGGGCAGGGGTCGGTTCCGTAAACGATGATTTCGCTGATCCGGGTGCCCTGGGCCTCGGCGGGCGTCGGTGCGACCGCCAGGGGCAAGCCGATAAACGCCGCGGCAAGCAGTAGGGACGGCAACTTCGACATATGATTGCATCCTTCGTCAGGGCTTAAAGCGGCCGAACCGCCGTGCCAGTTCCTCATATGCGTTTGGAAAGCCCGATTGCCAACCTGCATCCAGCACGGATCGCCGCGCTCAGCAGCGGGTAGCCGATAGCGTCCTGGGCTCCATGTTCGCGGGCGGTATCGCGGTGCTCGAGCTCTTCGGCCTGGAAATCGCGGATGTCGGCCGCCAGCTCGGGGTCTTCTTCACCCAGTTCGGCCAGCTGCTGGGAATAATGGCGGTCGATCTCGGTTTCGACCGCGTCGGTGCAGGCCATCGCCGCCCGCTCGCTGATGAGCGCGGTGGCCGCTCCAAGCGCAAAGCCGGCCACGCTCCAAAGTGGCTGGAGAGCGGTCGGGCGGACACGCCGCTCGGCCATGAGCTGGTTGAAACGCTGCAGATGGCGCTCTTCCTGCGCTGCCATGCGCGCGATCTGGTGCGAGGCGGCCGAGCCGCGACCAAGGACGGCCAGCTGGCCGGCATAAATGCGCCTAGCCCCATATTCGCCGGCCTGGTTGACGCGCAGCATCGAGGCCCGGTCGGGCCGCTTCTCGCCAGGATGCCAGCTCAATGTTTCCTCCAGGCGAGCAGGGTGATGGCCGCGGCGCCGGCGAGGGAGATGATGGCGTTCCACCCGGCCATGGAAATGCCGAGGAACGACCATTGCACCTGGTCGCAGCGGATCAGCGGGACGTTGAGAATATCCTCGAGCGAGACGGCGCCGGTCGTCGTGCAGGTGGTTATGCCTTCCCAGTAACCAAGCTCGACGCCGGCGTGGAACACGCCGATGGCACCGGAAATGGCGATGGCAGCGGCGGCAAGCAGGACCAGGGGGCGGGTGCGCGGCGAACCGAGCGGCGAGACCAGCGCGCCAATCGCAAGAAGGATTGCAGCGGCGTGAGGCCAGCGCTGCCAGTAACACATCTCGCACGGGTAGAGCCCGCCGACATATTGCGAGAATAATGCGCCGCCGAGCAGTCCGGCAGGAACCAGCAGCGCAAGCGCCCGCGCCTGCCGGAGGCGCGAGGCGCCGGCGGGCTCAGGAGGAGCGAGCATCAGCGCGAAGCCGTCTTCTTGGCGATCTGCATTGGCGGCGGCGCAAGCCGCTTCAGTGCCTTCAGCGCATAGTCGAGCTGGAAGTCCTTGATGCCCTTCTTCTCGAGCTCCGCGGCGGTCGCGGTGAAGCGCGGATCCGGGGTGCTGTCATCCTCCAGCACCTCGTCCTTGATCTTCGCCTGGCTCACCAGGTGGCGACGAAGGTCGGCCTCGCGCAGCTTCGGACGCGACTTGTAATCCTCGTCGCTCAGTTGCGGCACGGTCAGGTCCGGGTCGATCCCGCCGGCCTGCACCGACCGGCCCGATGGC
>CAZQLI010000059.1:0-5888 GCA_964594145.1 uncultured Sphingomonas sp.
AATGGACCGACTATCTCGACTATTGCGACCGGTTCTTCTGGGCGGTGCCGCAGATGCTTGCACCGCTCCTCGAAGCCGAGCGCTTCATGCCAACCGATGCCGGCCTGCTCGTCGCCGACCGCTACGATGCCGCCGTCATGCGCGAGCCCTCGACCAGGCCGCTTGCCTCGGCCCGGCGCAAGGCCGAGACGCTGCGGTTCGCGCGGCGGGCGGCCCGCCGGCTTTCGGCGCAGATCGATCCCTCGCTGGGCGAGGCCTTCTAGAGCTTGGGGCCGGCGACCTTTTTCTTGGTCGTCTTGACGCTTTCAATGAGCTCGAGGAGCCGGGGGTTACGGCTGTCGCGCTTGGCATAGTCGCGGGCGCTATATCCCGCGGCGTGGTCGGTCTTGTCGGGGTCAGCTCCAGCCTCGAGCAGGCGCTCCATGATGCGCGGGCGCTTCTGCTGGACGGCGATGATCAGCGCGGTTTCGCCGCGGCGGTTGGTCATGTCGACATCGGCGCCAAGGCGAACCATCCAGTCGACCGCCTCGTCGAGGCCGATGCGCGCCGCGATCATCAGCGGCGTGTCGCCGTCGCGGTTTGTACTGTTCGGGTCCGCGCCCTTTTTCAGGAGATAGCCGACCCAGTCGAGATAACGTTCGCGCGTCGCGATGTGCAGCGCCGTCTCGCCCTTGTAGCCCTTGTAGTTGACGACTCTCGAGCCCGGCTGCTCGAGCAGCGGGATGGCGGCATTATTGTCCCCTTCCTCGATTGCCTTGAGGAAAGCCTCGCCATCGGATTGGGTGAAACCCGACTGCGCCGCGGCAGGAACCGCGAGCACTGCAAATGCCAGGGTGATTCCGGCTTTCAGCCAGCCTCGGTTGATCGTCACGTTCGCCAGTCCCTGTCTTGATATGTCCGTCTTGGCGGACCAAGTGTGATTACAACATGAATAACGCAATCCCCTTTTGGGAAAAGCCCTTGCAGTCGCTCGACCGGGGGGAGTGGGAAGCCCTGTGTGACGGCTGCGGCCGCTGCTGCCTGCACAAGCTGGAGGACGACGAGACCGGCCAGCTTTTCCCGACCAATGTTGCCTGCAAGCTACTCGACCGGAGAACCGGCCAGTGCAGCGATTATGCAAATCGCAAGAAAAGAGTCGAGGATTGCGTCAAGCTCGATCCCGGCCGGCTCGATGAGCTCGAATGGCTTCCCTCGACCTGCGCCTACCGGCTGCGGTGGGAAGGAAAGCCACTGCCCGACTGGCATTATCTCGTCTCCGGCAGCCGGGAGACGGTCCATGAAGCGGGCCAGTCGACCCGAGGCTGGACGATCAGCGAAACAGACGCCGGCGACCTCGAGTTTCACCTTGTCGACCGGCCGCTCTGAGCCCCTGCAACTCCCATCGCTCGGCTGGCCAGTCGAGCTGAGAACCCATCCACGGGCAAAGTCGATGCGGTTGCGGCTCGACCAGGCCCGCGAGCGGCTGATCCTGACCATTCCCCGGGCGATGAGCCGGCGCGCGGCGCTGCAATGGGCCGAGCGCCAGTCGGACTGGGTGCGCAGCCAGATGCGCAATCTCCCCGAAGCCGAGCCACTGGCTCCAGGGAGGATGATCCCGTTCGAGGGGCGGGACATACTGCTTTCCTGGGACCCTGCCCTTGTCCGGAAGCCGGAACATCGCGATGGCCTCCTCCAATGTGGCGGGCCAATCGAGGGATTTGCGGCAAGGATCGAGCGTCACCTTCGAAACGAGGCCCGGCTTCGGCTGAGCGAGGAGACAATGAAGATGGCGGCCGTGGCCGGCGTAACGGTGCGCTCCGTGTCGGTGGGCGACGCCCGGAGCCGCTGGGGCAGCTGCTCTGCAAGCGGGGCAATCCGCTACAACTGGCGCATCATCCTTGCACCGCCCCACCTGCTGCGCTGGCTGGTTGCCCATGAAGTGGCCCACCGGCGCCACATGAACCATGGCCCGGCATTTCGGGCGCTGGAGGCGGAGCTTTACGGCGGTGACGTTCAGGCCGCCCGCCGGGAACTCAGATCAATAGGGCCGAGGCTGCAGCGGGTCGGGCGCTCCCTGCCCTGAGGTGGTTCGCGGCGGCGCCGTCCGCACCGTCGGGGGCTGCTGGGGCGGCACCCTCGGCTGCGGCTGGACCTGGGGTTGTCCCTGCGGCTGCGGCAGCGGCTGGACCTGCGGCGGCGGGCGGTTTTCCGGGTTGCGGCGCAGCACCTCGTCGAGCCACCTCTGTGTCTCTTCCTGCGGCTGCGGTGCAAGCGGGTCCTCGACCTGGCCCGGGAGCGGATTGCCATCCTCGTCCACGAGCGAGGGCGAATCCATGAAATTCATGCCCCAGACTTCCTCGTCGGGTTCCAGCTGCCAGTCCGGAAGCGGGACCTGGGTCTCGAACTGCTCGACCGGGCGATTGGCGACCGCCACCTTCATGAAGGCGGCGAAGGCCCTTGCCGGGGCGGTCCCGCCCTGGAGCCCGGGCACCGGCTTGGCATCGTCGCGGCCCATCCAGACGCCGGTGGTGATCCCGCTCGAGAAGCCGACGAACCATCCGTCCTTGTTCGAAGAGGTCGTACCCGTCTTGCCGGCTACCGGCCGCCCGATCTGGGCGGCGCGGCCGGTGCCGGAGAGAACCGCCGTCTGGAGAAGGTCGGTCATGCCGGCGGCAACCCAGGGCGCGACCAGGACCCGCTGCTCGCGCGCCTGGTGCTGGTAGAGCAGGCGCCCGTCGGCGGTGACGACCTTGCGGATGGCATAGGGCACGACCGAGACGCCGCGGTTCTGGACCGACGCAAAGGCGCGGGTCATGTCGATCAGGCGGACGTCGCTGGTCCCGAGCACCATTGACGGGAAGGTCGAGATCTTCCCGGAAATCCCGAATCGATAGGCCATGTCGGCGATGGTGCCGAACCCCAGCGCGTCACCGATCTTGGCGCTGATCGTGTTGATCGACCGGGCAAAGGCTTCCCGGAGCGTCACCGGCCCGAGATGGGTTCGGGTGGCATTGCGCGGGGTCCAGCCATCGATGGTGATCGGCTCGTCGACGATCGTGTCGTTGGGCTTCATCCCCGATTCGAGGGCCGCGAGATAGACGAACAGCTTGAAGGCCGAACCGGGCTGGCGTTCGGCCTGGGTTGCCCGGTTGTAGATGGAATCGACATAGTCACGCCCGCCGATCATCGCCTTGACCGCTCCATCGCGGTCGAGCGCGACCAGCGCTCCCTGCGCGCCCGGCGGTGTAAATCCGTTGATCGAGCTGTTTGCAGCAGCCTGGAGCTTGGGATCGAGCGTCGTGAACACGTCGATCGGGTCGCTGGTCTCGTCGATCAGCATGTCGAGCTGGGGCAGGGCCCAGTCGGTGAAATAGCGGACGCTGTTCTGCTTTGCAGTCGGCTGGACCTTGATTTCCGCGGGGTCGATCGCGACTGCCGAGGAAGCCGGCAGGAAGCCATTTTCGACCATCGAGTTCAGGACGACGCCCGCACGCCCGCGCGCGGCCTCGACGTCGGCGGTCGGGGAATAATTGGATGGCGCCTTCACCAGGCCGGCGATGATCGCGGCCTCGCCGAGGTTCAGCCGCTCGGCGCCATGGGCGAAGAAGGTCCTGCTGGCGGCATCGATCCCATAGGCACCGCCGCCGAAATAGACACGGTTCAGGTAGAGCTCGAGGATCTGGTTCTTCGAGAATTTCCACTCGAGCGCCAGCGCCAGCACGGCTTCCTTGATCTTGCGCCCGAATGTCCGGCTGTTGGTGAGGAAGATGTTGCGAGCGAGCTGCTGGGTGATGGTCGAGCCGCCCTGCCGCCAGCTGCCGCTTTCGACCCGGACCTTGAAGGAGCGGGCAACGCCGATCGGGTCGATTCCGAGGTGGCTGCGGAACCTCTTGTCCTCGACCGCGATCATCGCCGCCTTCATCGTCGGCGGGATGTCCTCGTAGCTCAGCCAGCGGCCAAAGCTCGGGCCAAGAGATACGAGCAGGGTGCCGTCGCTGGCTCGGACCCGGATCATCTGGCCAAGGTCGGAACGGCGGCGCAACTGGTCATAGTCCGGCAGCTGCGTGACCGCGACCGAGACTGCGACGAGCAGGCCGACGAGGCCAAGAAAGCCGATGGCGAGCGACCATTTTACTGCCGCGACGATTATTCCCTTGGCGCGGGACGCATTGAGTGAAGCCATTAATGCAAGTCCCTATTGGCTAAGCGGCACCGCGACAAGCTGCGCAAGAAGAGGTGAAGCGGGCGTTAACCTTGTTTCAACGCTGCGCGCCATAGCCTTCGCCGTAATGAAGCCGATGTTCCTTTCCCTTGCCAGCCTGGCAATTGCCAGCACGGCGCTGTCCCCGCCTGCCCCTGCGCAGGAGGTGACTGCGCCCTGCCGGCTGTGCAGCGACGAGGACCGGGATGACGGAAAAGAGCCGGTGAAGCCGGTCCAGCTCGAGGTCGAGGCAAGCCTCAACTTTGACAGGCTGGTCACCGCGGGCTCCGGCGTTGGCATTGCCGAACTCGGCCCGGACGGCTCGCGGCGGGTGAGCGGGTCGGTAACTGCGATGAGCGCCCGGGCGATGGTCGGGGAAGTGGTGATTCGCGGCGAGCCTGGCCGGGAGGTCAGGGTGGAACTGCCGCGGACAATCGAGCTCATCGGTTTCAGCGGAGGCTCGATCCGGGTGGAATCGATTCGCTCGGACCTTCCCTCCCTTCCCCGGCTCGATTCGAGCGGCCGACTCCATTTCCGGTTTGGAGGCGTAGTCCATGTGACGGGCGACGCTGACGGCGAGTTTCGCGGCGATGCCCGGATCGAGGTGGACTATCTTTGAGGACCAATCATGTCCGGATCGGAGCAATGCTTAACGGCGCGGAAACCATGTTGCTGAGCAAAGCCGTAAGCCGGCTTGGTTAATGAGCGGATCACGGATGGACGGCAGCCTTGCCAAAGCCAGCCGCCATATTTCGACACCAAGTGGGGAACTGAAATGACCAAATTCGTTCGACTGGCGGCAATCGCTGCCGCTGCCACGATCCTCGCGACCCCGGCCGCTGCCCAGGTAGTCTCCTCTAACGGCCCTGCCGAGGCCCGCGCCACCATAGTCAAGCCGCTGACGCTGAGCCGCGTCGACCATCTCGATTTCGGCTCGATCGTCGTCTGGGGCGACGGGACCGTCGACCTCGAGCAGAATGGCACGTTGAGCTGCACGGCCGCGACGCTGACCTGCGCCGCCACCGGCACCCCGGCTTCCTTCCAGGTTACCGGTTCGAACAACCAGGTCGTCCAGATCAATGCCAGCGATTCCACCATCAGCAATGGCATCGATACGCTCAGTTTCACGATTGATGCGCCGGACACGATCACCCTGCCCAATTCGGGCGTGGGCAATGGCACCACCTTCAACGTGGGCGGCTCGATCAACCTGTTGGAGACGACGTCGGCCGGACTTTATTCCGGGAACATGAACGTCACCGTCCAGTATCAATAAGGGCGACCAGTAGCCGGACATGTTCCGGGCGCCTGGAAAGGGCTGCCGAGCGATCGGCGGCCCTTTTTTCACGCCAATGTTTTACGTGAATGGTTAGCCGAATAATAACCATTTTGGATCAATTCTCCTCCGGACCATTTCGGAGGATTTTCATGGCTTCTTTCCCGCTGCGCCGTTTCGCTTCGATCGCGCTCGCCGCCTCGCTCACCATGCTGCCCGTGTCGCCGGCCATCGCCGGCGTTGGAGACCTCCTCGTCGCGCCGACCCGCGTGGTCCTGAACGGCAGCCGTGGGACCGAGGTGATCCTCAACAATATCGGCGACGATGTCGCCACCTACCGTGTCTCTGCCGAGTTGAGGCGGATGACGCCGGAGGGCAAGCTTCAGGATGTCACCGATCCGAGCGAGCGGGAAAATGCTGCGCGCGACATGG
>CAZQLI010000059.1:5988-10055 GCA_964594145.1 uncultured Sphingomonas sp.
AAGCTTCAGGATGTCACCGATCCGAGCGAGCGGGAAAATGCTGCGCGCGACATGGTCCTGTTCGCCCCGCGCAAGGTCACGCTCCCGCCCAACCAGCCCCAGGCCATTCGCCTGTCGGCGCGCGCGCCCGAGGGGCTGCCGGACGGCGAATATCGGGTTCACCTCCTCTTCCGCGCCATTCCGGCGCCCCAGCCGGTGGCCGCCGCCGAGCCCAAGGTAGACGGCGTAGCCTTCCAGCTGCGCCCGATCTACGGCGTGACCATCCCGGTCATCGTGAGGCTCGGAAATCTCGAGGCAAAGGCCGCGCTCAGCAATGTCCAGAAGATCAGCGATGGCGGAAAACCGGCAATTTCGCTCGATATCAGCCGTTCGGGAGATCGTTCGACCTTCGGCGAGATAAAGGTGTTCAAGGCGGGCATGAGCGAGCCCATCGCCCAGGCCGCCGGGATTGCGGTCTATACCGAGGTCGGACAGCGCTCCGTCGTGATCCCGATCGATCCTGCCAAGGCCTCGAGCGCCACCGGTGAGGTCAGGGTCGAATATGTCGAGCCGACCGACACCGGGCCGGTCACCATCGCTGAAACCAGCGCAGTCCTCCGCTAGGCAGGGCGAGGGCGGGGAGAAGCGCCGTGCAGCGGAACATCCGCTGGATGCGTCGTGCCATCGCGCACGCGGCGCTGGTTCTCGCCGGCGCCGTTACTGCGTGGGCGGCCGCCCCGGTCGGCGAGGCCTGGACCGCCGACCCGGACGAACAGTTCCTCCTCGACGTCAATATCCGCCAGCTCAGGCTTGGAAACGGTGTTCGCGCCTACCAGACGCCCGAGGGGACCTGCATCGTCTTCGGCGATTTCCTCACGACTCTCGACCTGCCGATGAAGATCGACCTCGAGGAAAAAAAGGCCTCAGGCTGGGCTTTTCGCGAGGAAAACCGGGTCGAAATCGACCTCACGGCCGGGACGGCTAGCTATGCCGATCAGAAAGAGAAGCTCGGCCCTGGCACGGTCCGCGAGACGCCGGAGGGCTGGTGCGTGGAATCCGGGGCGCTCGGCCGCTGGTTCAGGCTTGGCGTGAAGCCGATAACCGCCGGGTCAGCACTTCTCCTGGAATCGGAAGCCAAGCTCCCGGTTGAACTTGCAATCGAGCGGGAAAAGCGGGCTGCCCGGATCAGGCCGGCATCCATGCCGATGGAGGGCCTGCCCAAGGTCAAGCTGCCATACCGGATGTGGCGTGCGCCTGCGCTGGATTTCGTGGTCAATGCCGGTGTCACCTACCAGGCATCGACGGGAATGCGGGTCGACCGGCACGCCTCGATCGCCGCCGCGGGCGAAATTGCTCATCTTTCGTACGACGCGATGGTCGGGACGGACCGAAAGGGCCAGCCGAGCACCCTTAGAATGCGCGTCTATCGATCCGATCCCGACGGGGGATTGCTTGGACCGCTCGACGCAACCCATTTCGCCGTTGGCGACGTCATGGCCCAGCCCAACCGGCTCCTCGCAAGCTCGAGCGGGCGGGGCGTCGAAGTGACAAATCGGCCCCTGTTCAACCCGCTCGCCTTCGACCGGACACGCTTCGAGGGCGATCTTCCCGCAGGCTGGGACGCGGAGCTTTATCGCAACGGAGAATTGCTTGCATTTAGCCGTTCGAACGGGACCCAGCGCTACGCTTTCGACGATGTCCCGCTGATCTACGGCGACAATCGCTTCGAGATCATCCTCTACGGGCCGCAGGGCCAGCAACGCAGCCGGGTCGAGCATCTCAATATCGGCCAGGAGCAGCTGCCACCTGGCGACACCTGGTACTGGGCCGGGGTGAGCCAGCCCGGGCGCGACATGCTCAGCGGCATCGTCGACCGCGACGATGGCAGCGGGCCCCGGCAAGAGGGGGATTTCAGCAGGCCGGACCTCCAGGCGGTGGTCCAGGTCGAGCATGGGCTCGGCAAGAGGACCTCGGTCGGCGTCCTTGCAGCAATGCTCCTTGCCGGGGACGAAAGGCTAAGCTTCGTCGAGGGTTCCGTCCGGCAATCGGTCGGACCGATGCTCGTCGAGGCCGCGGTGGCGCGCGATTCCAACGGTGGGATGGCAGGGCGTTTGCAGGCCATTGCCCGGCTCGGATCCTCCCACATCAACCTCGATGCGCTGGTCGGGGACAATTTCGTGGTCAACGGACGGCGCGAGCGGCGCTATCGCGACGCCCGGCTTTCCATGGACACGCCCTTCAAGATCGGCCGGCAGCAATTTTCGACCCATGGCCAGGTGCGGTTCATCGAACGGGATACCGGCCCCAGGACGCTGAGTGCCGCAGGGCGACTTGCGACCAACATCAACGGTTTCAACCTCGCTACCCAGATCGAGTGGCAAAAAAGGATGGGGACGAGCGATCGCCGCGATCGAAACCGGATCGAAGCCGGGCTGATAGGCTCGGGCCGGATCGGCGACGTCAGGCTTCGAGGCGAGACGATCTGGGAAATCAGTCCCTACAACCGGCTGCGAAGCGCGGAACTGAGCGCCTATTGGTCCGCGTCCGACAGGGCAGACTGGGAAGGCGCGGTCGGCTATGACGGCCTGCAGAAGCGCGGACGGGTCCGCCTGTCGCACATCCGCCGCTTCGACAGCGTCGCTGCGGCCGCCTCCATAGAAGCTGGGACCGACGGAAGCGTCGCCGCCGGCATCAACCTCAATTTCTCGCTGGATTCCTCGCGCGGCGGGATGAAATTCACCAGCCAGCGCCTCGCGTCCACGGGATCGGTCGAGGCACGAGTCTACCGCGACATCAATGACAATGGTGTCCGCGACGAAGCCGAGCCCTGGGAAAAGGGTGCGCTGATCACCACCGGCAGGGCCGTCTCCGAGGAGGCCACCGACGAGAACGGGCGGGTCCGGGTCGGCGGCCTGATACCCTACCAGGCGATCGCGGTCGGAATTGACACCGAAAGCCTCGGCGATCCCTCGCTCACCCCGAAGCGGGCGCTGCAACTGGTCGTCCCAAGGCCAGGCGTCGCGGCCAAGCTCGAAATCGGCCTGGTTGGCGCTGGCGCGATCGAGGGCATTCTGGTCAAGGACGACGGCAGCGGCCTTGAAGGAGTCGATATCGAGATGCTCGACGAGGCCGGGATGCCGGTTGCCACCGCTCGAAGCGACTATGACGGCTTCTTCCTGTTCGAGCGCGTCGCCTATGGCAAATACTCGTTCCGCATCAAGGCGGAGTCCGCGGCTGCCGTGGGGATCGAGCGGTCGATTGCAAAAACCGCGAAAATCAGCCCCGATCATGTCTTCGTCCGGCTCGGAACCATCAAGGCAAGGCGGCCGGCCCAGATCGCCGCCATCGAGGGCGGAAGCGGGGCCAAGGCCGTCCTCCACTAGGAAAAGTCGTTTCAGACGACTTTGGTTAACGAGCCGAAAGCCCCCACCGAGGAAGGCAAAATCGGCTTTCCGACCGCGGTTCTCGAAAGAAAAGGACCCGAAGGCCTCGGATCGGGGCAATCGCCAGCTGGCGGGCCATGCCCTCGATCAATTTCTGGTGCGGTCGAGAAGACTCGAACTTCCACGGGCTTTCGCCCACAACGACCTCAACGTTGCGCGTCTACCAGTTCCGCCACGACCGCACTCGTGAAAAAGCAGCGCCGGCCTGGCGCTGCCCTTGGTAGGGCGCGGCCTCTAGCAAAGCATTTCCCGACTGGCAACGGTTGTTGGCGCCATATCGCCCGTCCAAATCTGGCACATTGGTAAATAGCCCGCTAACCAAGTCGCATTCGATGGGCTATGGCCGCTCCCGGATGCCCGCTACCCTGCTACTGATGGCGCTCGCGTCGCCCACTTCTCCGGCACAGGTCGCGGCGAACAGGCAGGCAGTCGCCTTCCAGCCAGGCAGCGCCGCAACTGCGCAGGCGACCGCCAGGATCCGGGTTGTTTCAGGCGTGCGCTTTGGAAGCGGCCATCTCCAGGTACCTTCAGCCGCAACCCGCCGAGCTACCGAGATCAGCGAGGCAGACGGGACCGTCCGGCCTGCACAATTACTGGAATTTCAATAAGTTAGCCGTTTCCGGCTCCGAGCGTCACGGTCAATTC
>CAZQLI010000060.1:0-4475 GCA_964594145.1 uncultured Sphingomonas sp.
CGCAAGAAGTACGGCCGGGCCAAGGCTCGCCGCAGCTTCCAGTTCTCGAAGCGCTAGGCTTCGCGGGGCCTCCGGGATTTTCCCGGGCCAGCGACGAAAAAAAGAGGCGGTCGGGAGAATTCCCGGCCGCCTTTTTCATGCGCCTCTTCTCCCGGCTTGCTCGGCTAGGACGCCAGCCGCTTGCGCAGCTCCGCGTCGTCCAGCGGGGTCTCGATCCGCTTCAGCCGGGCCGACTGGCCGCTGGCGATGCGAAGGCTCGATTTTGGAAGGCCGAGCGCCTTGGCAAGAAGCCGCACCAGCTCGTCATTGGCGGCACCGTCGGTCGGGGCTGCCGCCACCCTGACCTCGAGATAGGGACGGCCTCCCGGATCGCTTTTCCACTCGCCAACGCCCGGCCTGGCCGAGCGCGGCGTCACCCGGACCGAGAGTAAGCCCATCAGTCGGCCATCGCCGGGGCCGGCTTGCCCGAAGCCTGGCCCGAGCCGGGTTTCAATAGCAGGACCAGCGGGATCGAGGCGAAGGTCAGCCACATCATGATCCAGAAGTCATCGATATAGGCGATGAAGGCCGCCTGGCGGGTGATCTCGGCGTTGGCCAGCGCAGCGGCGCTCGATGCCGGGAGGCCGAGCTGGGCGATGACGCCCTGGCTGATCGTCGGCAGCACCTGCTCGGTCACGTTGCTGGCCATGTCGGAATGGGCGATCTGCATGTTTCGCGCCAGGAGCGTGGTGACGAGGCTGATCCCGATCGAGCCGCCGATATTGCGAGAGAGGTTGAGCATGCTTGCAGCATGGGTCCGCATTTCGGGCGCCAGGGTCGCAAAGGCAAGGCTCTGCATGGTGACGAAGACGAGCCCGAGGCCAAGCCCCTGGATGAAGCCCGACCAGATGATCGGGCCCTCGCCCATCTCGATCGCGAAGCCCGCCATCATGTGGAGCGACCAGCCAAGGAGCGCGAGGCCGAGCGCGACCAGCGCCCTCAGGTCGACCTTGCCCACCAGCCTTCCGGTCAGGAGCATGGAAATGAGCGTCCCTACCCCGCGCGGCGCGGTCAATATGCCGGCGTCCAGCACCGAATAGCCGTAGAGGTTCTGGAGCAGCGGCGGGAGCAGCGCGAGGCCCGCCAGCAAAAGGACGCCCGTCACCAGCATGAACAGGAGGCCGATCGCGAAGTTGCGATCGGCGAACAGCGCCCGCTCGAAGATCGGCTTCCTTGCAGTCATCGTGTGGATGATGAACATCCAGCCCGCGGCAGCGAACAGCGCTGCCTCGATCCAGATCTCGATACTGTCAAACCAGTCCTCGTGCTGGCCGCGGTCGAGCATCATCTGCAGCCCGCCAAGCGCCAGCGCGAGGAGCGCAAAACCGAACAGGTCGAAGCGGTGGCGGGATTTCTCGCCCTCGGGCATGAAGCGCAGGATCATGAGGGCCGCCAGCGTCCCCACCGGGATGTTGACGAGGAACACCCAGCGCCAGTCGAAGCTGTCGGTCAGCCAGCCGCCAAGCACCGGGCCGAGGATCGGACCGATCATGATGCCCCCGCCGAACAGGGCCATCGCCCTTGCGTGGCGCTCGACCGGGTTGATGTCGAACAGCGTCGCCTGGCTCAGCGGCACGAGAAAGGCGCCGGTAACGCCCTGGACGAGCCGGAACGCCACCATCTCGGGGAGCGACTGGGCGATGGCGCACAGGAAGGAGGCGATGGTAAAGCCCACCACCGAGAGCAGGAGCAGCCGCTTTCGACCGACCCGGTCGGCAAGCCAGCCCGAGATCGGAAGGGCAATGGCCGAGGCAACGATATAGCTGGTCAGGACCCAGTTGATGCTCTCCTGGGTCGCGCCGAGGCTCGCCTGCATGTGCGGCAGCGCGACATTGGCGATGGTCGTGTCCAGCACCTGGATCAGCACCGCCAGCATCACCGCGACGGTGACGAGGAGGCGCCGCGCCGGATCGAGCTGGTGCTCGGCCTGCATGAAGCTCAGTCCCTGACGCGGACGGTAACGGTCGAGCTCAGGCCCGCGATCATCTCGCGCGAAGGCCTGGCGTCGAAGGCGATCCTCACCGGTACGCGCTGGGTCACCTTGACCCAGTTGCCATTGGCGTTCTGGGCCGGGATCACCGAGAACTCGCTCCCGGTCCCCGAGCCGATCGAGGCGACATGGCCGGTGAACTTGAGCCCGGGATAGGCGTCCAGCTCGACCTCGGCCCTTTGCCCCGGCACCATCCGTGCAAGGTCGTCTTCCTTGAAATTGGCCTCGATCCAGGCCTCGCGGTCTCCGACGATCGAGAGCATCGCGACCCCGGTGACTGCAGTCTGGCCGACGAGCAGCCGGTCCGACTGCGCGACCCTTCCGCTGGTCGGCGCCCGGATGAGGGTATGCTCAAGGTCGAGCCTCGCCTTTTCGACGGCGGCCAGCGCCGCCGCGACCTGCGGCTGGTTGCCCGCCGGCGCGAGCGCGGCGGAGGCGTTGTTGGACTGGGCGCGGGCATTGGCGAGCGCGGTCCGCGCCTTGGCCAGGTCGTTGAGCGCGTCATCATAGGCCGACCTGGTCGTAAACCCGTCCGCCATCAGTGCCGACTGGCGCTCGTAGGCGCGCTGGGCGACCGCGAGATTGGCCTCGGCGCCAGCAATGTCGGCGCTGGTACCCGCTGCCTGGACGTGAAGCTGGCGGGTCTGGAGCCTTGCGGCGGCGAGCTGCGCCTCGGCGGCATGGAGTGCCGCGACATAGGGAGCAGGGTCGATCCTGTAGAGCGGGTCGCCCTTGTTCACATGCTGGTTCTCGCGGACAAAGACTTCCGCCACCGGCCCGTTGACCTGGGTCGAGATGGCGGTGACGTCCTGCTTCACATAGGCGTTGTCGGTCGAAACGGTGGCACCGCTCGCAAGCCAGAAATAAAGGCCGGCGACGATGATGATGAGCGGCACCGACAACATCAGCACCATCCTTCGCGGCGACTTCGCTTCAAGCCCGGAAGGTGCCTCGCTCTCGGATTCCGCGGTAACCCTCGTCATCTTGTTCACGCAATTTTCCTCTCGGCGCCCTCGATGGCGCTCATGTTCGTCCGGATACGGGCAAGGGTTGCACGAAGCGCATCGAGCTCCCCGGGGCTGACGCCCTCGAGCGCACCGGAAAGCATCTCGTCTCCGACGAGCTTGAGCCGGTCGACCAGCGGCCCTGCCTTGGGAGTGAGGTGAAGCCGCCAGACGCGCCGGTCGACCGGGTCGGGCCTCCGCTCGGCGAGCCCTGCCTCGGCCAGCCGGTCGATGATCCGTCCCGCGGTAATCGGCTCGACGTCGAGGCGTTCGGCGAGCTCGACCTGCTTGAGGCCGGGCTCGCGCTGCAGGCGAAACATCACCCGCCACTGGGCGCTGGTCGCTCCAAGGGCGGCCGCCCGGCGGTCGAATTCGCGGCGGAGCATCCGGCTGGTCTCGCCGAGCTCCCACGCGGTTTCCTTGAATCCCGTGGTCATGGGCAGGCATATAATAAGCGTGCTTATTAAATCAAGCGCGACTTGCCAGCGTCACATTGCTCAGGCAAGCGGGGCACTCATGACAGAAGAAAAAGATATTGAATCCATCCTGGACCAGCTCGAAAGCCACTATGACGCCTCGGTCCAGCGCCTCCGCAAAGCACTCACCGATTATGCAGCGACCGGCGTCCGTCCCGATCCTGCCGCCCGCGACAAGGGTGCATTTTCCTATCCCGAGCTTCGCGTCGAATATGATCCGGAGACGCCGCCACCGACGCCCGCCAGGGCCTTTGCGCGGCTGAACCAGCCGGGCATCTACACCAGCTCGCTCGCACGCCCGGCCCTGTTCCGCTCCTATCTTCGCGAGCAGCTCGATCACCTGGTGCACGACTATCCGGTAAAGATCAGCGTCGGCCTGTCGGCCTCGGAGATCCCCTACCCTTATGTGCTCGACGGCGGCGACCTTGATCTCGACGGCATCTCGACCAGCGAGCTTTCACGCTGGTTTCCCTCGACCGACCTCGTCCATATCGGCGACGAGGTTGCCGACGGCGCCTGGGACGTCAGCTTCGACCCGACGAGGCCGCTGTCGCTGTTCGACGCCCTGCGCACCGATTTCAGCCTGGCGAGGCTCAAACATTATACCGGCACCCCGGCCGAGCATTTCCAGCGCTACGTCCTGTTCACCAACTACGTGCGCTACGTCGACGAGTTCGTCCGCTTTGCCATTGGCGCGCTGCGCGACCCGGAAAGCCGCTTCACCGGCCTCAGCGTGCCCGGCGGCATCTACGAGCATGGCGACCTCACCGACGCCGAGGAGCAGATTGCTGCCGGCGTCTGGCGGCGCCACCAGATGCCGGCCTATCACCTGATGACGGCGGACGGTCACGGCATCACCCTCGTCAACATCGGCGTCGGGCCGGCCAACGCCAAGACCATCTGCGACCATATCGCCGTGCTTCGACCCGAGGCCTGGCTGATGATCGGCCATTGCGGCGGGCTGAG
>CAZQLI010000060.1:4485-9997 GCA_964594145.1 uncultured Sphingomonas sp.
CTGGCCCATGCCTATCTCAGGGACGACCATGTCCTTGACGACCTGCTTCCCGTCGAGATCCCGATACCGGCAATCGCCGAGGTCCAGACGGCGCTCTACAATGCGACGCTGACCGTCACCGGCGAGGACGAGGAAAGCTTAAGGAAGAGGTTCCGAACCGGTACGGTCGTTACCACCGACGACCGCAACTGGGAGCTTCGCTACACGCTTTCCGCGCTCCGCTTCAACCAGAGCCGCGCGGTCGCGATCGACATGGAATCGGCAACGGTCGCGGCCCAGGGCTACCGCTTCCGCGTGCCCTACGGGACCCTGCTCTGCGTCTCCGACAAGCCGCTCCATGGCGAGCTCAAGCTCCCCGGCCAGGCCAATGCCTTCTACGAGCGGGCGATCAGCCAGCACCTTCGGATCGGAATCGATACTCTCGATCTTCTCCGCGACGAGGGAGACGGGCTCCACAGCCGCAAGCTCAGGAGCTTCGATGAACCCCCGATGCGCTAGCCCTCGGGCGTAAAGCCCCCGGGCGTGCGGTTCTCGATCCGCCCGGGCGCCGGCACCGGCGGGTTGGTCGCGAGCCAGGCCTCGGTCGCGTCGAGGTCGAGCCCGGCGTCGACCGGGTCCCGGCCAGTGGCAAGCAGCGTGAAATTGTCGCCGCCCGAGGCGAGGAAATTGTTGATCGCCACCCGGTATGTGCGCGTGGGGTCGATCGGCTTTCCATCGAGCCACATGCCGACGACGCGCTCGCCCGCCGGCCTTGAAAGGTCATAGGCGAAGCGGAAATTGGCGGAAGGGGTCAGGAGGTTGGGCCGAGCGGCCGTGTTGAGCCCGCTTGCGAACTGCTGCTCGAGCACGGCCTTGATCTCGGCGCCGGTATAGGCCCTCGAAACGACATTATTGGCGAAGGGCTGCATCGCGAAAATCTGGCCGAAGGTGACGGTTCCGTCTTCCGCCGGAACGAGATCGGTCCTGGCGCCGCCATTGTTCATCAGCGCAAAGTCGGCATCGCCGCGATCGGGATCGCCCGCAACGAAGAGCTGCGCGTCGGAAATGAGGCCGGCGGCCTGGCTCTCGGTGTTGCTGCTCCCCTTCATCAGCGCTGCGCCGAGCTTCCCGACCGGCCGGCTGGCCGCCCCCGAGGCAGCCTCGCGATAGCGCCTGACCAGCGCGGCCACTTCGGGGTCGGCCTCGAACCGGGGATAATGGGCGTTGATCGGCGCCGTCATCCGCGCATTTTCGATCGGCTCGCCCTGGACGAGGATGAAGCTTCCCTCCTGGCCGACGAGCCTGCCGCCGGGCCGGTCGAACGACAGCCTTATGTCGGTCAGCATCGTCCCATATTTCCCGGCGCTGGTCAGCAGCCTCGAGCCGCCGCCGGCGACCGGGAGCTTGCAGATATAGGCATTATGGGTGTGGCCCGACACGATGAGCTGGATTGCCGGGTCCAGCTTCTCGATGATCGGGAGTATGTCCCCGGCAAGCCCGGGACAGGAAGGATCGTCGAACCGGCCGGCGATCGAAGCCCCCTGGTGGATGAGGAGGACGATCGTGCTTGCGCCCGCGGCCTTGAGGCCGGGCACCAGCGCGTTGGCGGTCGCGGCCTCGTCGGTGAAGCTGAGGCCGGCCACGCCCGAGGGCGACACCAGGGTTGCAGTCTCCTTCAGCGTCATGCCGATGAACCCGATCTTCGTCCCCGAAGCCTCGCGGATCGCGGTTGCCGGGAAGATCGACCGGCCATCCTCGCCTAGGACGTTGGCGGCGAGATAATTGAAGGCGGCGCCGGCGAAGGGTTCGACGGCGCAGGGCTGGCGGTTGGTGAACCTGGCGCAGCCGCCCGACTGCATCCGCTTCAGCTCGGCGCTGCCGCGGTCGAACTCGTGGTTTCCGACCGAAGCGATCTCGAGCCCGGCAAGGCTCAATGCCTTGATCGTCGGTTCATCGAGGAACAGGGCCGAGGAGATCGGGCTTGCGCCGATGAGGTCGCCGGCGGACACGGTGATGCTGCCTTCCGTCCTGCTTTTCCGAAGCGCGCTTGCAAGATAGGCGGCGCCCCCGGCCGGGACCGCGCCGGCCCCCGCCGGAATGGTAAGGCTCGGCGGCTCGAGATTGCCGTGGAAGTCGTTGAGCGCGAGTATCTGGACCTCGACCGGCGCGCTTGCAACGCCGGCTGGCGGCACCTCGGCCGGCGTGACGGCGCAGGCGGCGAGGAACAGCAATGGCGCAAGGACAGGAATTCGCCTCATCATGACTCCGGGAAAGATTGCGGCAGACCGATGCCCGCGCATAAAGACAAATCCATGAACGAGGAACAGCTGATCGCCGCCGCCCGGAACGCCGCGCTCAATGCCCATGCGCCTTATTCGCGTTTCAGCGTCGGCTGCGCGATCGAGAGCGTCGACGGAAAGGTCGTCACCGGGGTCAATGTCGAGAACGCCTGCTACCGCCTCGGCGTCTGCGCCGAGCCGAGCGCGCTCTCTGCCGCCCAGCTCGCATTCGGTCTCGCCAACGTCGCCCGGATTGCAGTTGCTGGCGGGCATGCCGCCGGCGGGGAGCTTGCCGGCAGCAATGTCGTGACGCCCTGCGGCGGGTGCCGCCAGGCGATCCTCGAGGCAGCCCAGCTTGGCGGGCGCGACGTCGAGATCCTCTGCTCCTCGGGCGACGGGCGCCGGCTCGAACGCCAGCAAATCTCGGCGCTCATCCCCCATGGCTTCGGCCCGGCCAATCTCGCCGACGCCGGATAGGGTCTCGAGCAGGCTGGCGCCTCCCTTTGGCCCAAGGTAACAGTTAGGCGATGAGGCCGGCCCTGGAAGAACTGCTGACCCTGCGGCGAAACTCGAGGGTGACTGGCTGGTTCCAGCTGGGCTGGCGCGTCGCGGCGGTCCTCGCCCTTCTCGCCGTCCTCGTCCTTTTCCACTGGATCGAGCGCGACGGCCTTCGCGACAACCACGACGGCGTCGTCAGCTTCGCCGACGTCGTCTATTTCACCATGATCAGCGCGACCACCACCGGCTATGGCGATATCGTCCCGGTCACGCAGAGCACCCGGCTGTTCGACGCGCTGGTGGTGACGCCGATCCGCATCATCTTCCTGCTGGTCTTCATCGGATCGGCCTATCTGTTCGTTGCCAGGCGCACCTGGGAAAGGTTCATCATGAAGCGTATCCAGCGCACGCTGCGCGACCATATCGTCATCGTCGGCTACGGAACGAAGAACAGCCGGGCGGTCGAGGAAATGGTGAACCGCGGCGTCGAGGCCGAGACCATCGTCGTCATCGACGTCAGCGAGGACCGGCTGATGCTCGCCAAGGCGATGGGCTGCACCATCCTCAAGGCCGATGCGACCCAGGACGCGACGCTGCGCGCAGTCCATATCGAGCGCGCCAGGCTGGTCATCATCTCGGCCGGCCGCGACGACACGTCGATCCTCGTCTGCCTCACGGTTCGCCACCTCGCGCCGGACGTCAGGATCAGCCTTGCAGTCAACCAGCAGGACAACGAGGTGCCCGCCCGGCGCGCGGGCGCCGACGTGGTGGTCAACCCGCTGAACTTTGCAGGCCTCCTGCTGGCGACCACCCAGGCCGGCCACCATATCGCCGATTACCTCGCCGACCTCGCCACCGCCAAGGGCCGGGTGAGGCTGGTGGAGCGCGAGGTGCTCCCAGATGAGGTGGGCCGGTCGCTCAAGGATCTCACCGAGGGGCTTGGGCTGAGGATCATCCGCGGCGGCCAGCCCTATGGCTTCTGGCGGCCCCAGGTCGAGCGGCTGGAAGCTGGCGACATCATCATGGAGATCGTGCCGACGGCCTGATCGCGCCGGCTCCGCAAAGCCCGGGCCGAAAAGCGTTGGTGGGAAAAGCCCCTTCGCGCCTACTTCAGCTTGATCTCCCTCAGGCGCTCCTGGAGATAGTCATGGCTGCTGATCGGCGGCCATTTCGGCTCCTCGCCCGGAGCAACCGTGCCGGGAAGCGCCTCGATCATGAAATCGGGGCGGAAATGGAGGAAAAAGGGCATTGAGTAGCGCGCGTGGCTTGCACGATCGGGCGCCGGGTTGACCACCCGGTGGCTGGTCGACCGGAGCACGCCGTTGGTGAGCCGCTGCAGCATGTCGCCGATGTTGATGACGAGCTCGCCTGGCTTGGGAAGAACCGGGATCCAGCGGCCGTCCCTGGTCTTGAGCTCGAGCCCCGCCTCTTCCGCCCCGAGGAGAAGCGTGATGGTGTTGATGTCCTCGTGGGCCGCGGCACGGATATGCTCGCCGGTCGGCTCGGGCTGCGCGGGATAGTGGAGGAGCCGCATCACCGAGTTTCCGTCGCGCACCGTGTCGGTGAAATATTCCTCGTCGACGCCGAGGAAACGCGCGATCGCCCGAAGCACCTTGAGGCCGGCGGCATCGAACGCAGCGTAGAGCTCGAGGAACGTCTCCCGGAACCCTTCGACTTCGAAAGGCCAGACATTGTCGGCCATCACCGAGCGATATTCATGTCCTTCGGGAAGCTCGCGGCCGACGTGCCAGAACTCCTTGAGGTCATGCGCGGTGAAGCCCTTGGCGGTTTCGACCCCGAACGGCGTATAGCCACGGGCCCCGCCGCCGCCCTCGATGAGATATTTGCGCTTGGTCGCCTCGGGCAGCGCGAAAAACTCCTTCGCCTTGGCTTCGGCCCGGGCGATGAGGTCGGCCGGGATGCCATGGTCGCGAACGATGGCGAAGCCATATTCCACGAAGCTCCTGCCGAGCCGCTCGGCAAAATCGCCGGGGTCGCGGTCGGCGTCGGCGAGCGAGACGGAAGCGATATTGTCGCTGGTGATTACGTCGGTCATATCAGGCTCTTAGCAAAAATTTCAGGCGATCATCAGCCCGGCGAGCGCGGCGCTCATGAGGTTGGCGAGCGAACCCGCGAGCAGTGCCCGAAGGCCAAGCTTGGCGATCATCGGCCGCTGGTTCGGAGCAAGGTTGCCGGTCACCGCCATCTGGATGGCGATCGACGAGAAATTGGCGAAACCGCAGAGCGCGAAGGTCACGATCGCCCGGCTGCGCTCGCTCAGCGCTGCCGCCGGGCCGGCGGCATTGCCAAGGTCGATGAAAGCGACGAACTCGTTCAGCACGATCTTGGTGCCGAACAGCCCGCCAGCGACCCCGGCCTCGTTCCAGGGAACGCCGATGAGGAACATCACCGGCGAGAAGATCGCGCCGACGATCTCCTGGAAGGAAAGGTCGGGCCGGCCAAACCAGCCGCCGATCCCGCCGAGGATCCCGTTGGCAAGCGCCACCAGCGCGACGAAGGCGAGCACCATCGCGCCGACCGCGACCGCCAGCTTCACGCCGGTCTGGGCGCCCTGCGCGGCGGCCATGATGATATTGGCCGGCCGCTCGCCCTCCTCGAAGGTATGGACCTCGATCTCGTCTTCGGGAGCGCCGGCATGGGCGCCTTCCAGCTGCAGCTCGCCTGCTCCCGGCGGCTCGTCGGGCATGATGAGCTTGGCCATCAATATGCCGCCCGGTGCCGACATGAATGCCGCC
>CAZQLI010000061.1:0-9991 GCA_964594145.1 uncultured Sphingomonas sp.
AGAAATCGCGAACGACGCCATAGCGATGCTTTTCCGCATGTTTCTGGATCGCATTGGAAATATCGCCGAGCCGGTTGCCGGGCTTTGCCTGCTCGAGGCCGAGCATCAGGCATTCATAGGTCACATCGACGAGCTTCCTGGCCTTGAGCGGCACGTCGCCGACGAGGAACATGCGGCTGGTATCGCCATGCCAGCCATCGAGGATGGGGGTGACGTCGATATTGACGATGTCGCCGTCCTTCAGCGTCTTTTCGCCCGGGATCCCGTGGCAAACGACATGGTTGATGGACGTGCAGCAGCTCCTGGTAAAGCCGCGATAACCAAGCGTTGCCGGCACCCCGCCGGCCTCGAGGGTCATCGTTCGGACGATGTCATCGAGCTCACCGGTGGTGACGCCCGGAACGACATGGGGAACGAGGGCGTCGAGTATCTCGGCTGCCAGGCGGCCGGCGCGGCGCATTCCTTCAAATCCCGCTTCTCCGTGAAGCTTGATCACCTGGCTGCGCGGCTCGGCCCGGTCCTCGGGTCCGACGTGGATATATTCGGTCATGGGCCGTAGATAGTGTCGCCTCGGCAAATTGTCGAACGGGAGGTGAGCTTTGGGAGTGCAGAAAGCAGGAACGGGGCAAGCCGCCAGCAGGGACCGGCCGGCATCGGGGCCGGGCTGGCAAGCCATCGTGTGGTCGCGCGCCAATGGCTGAGGTGCGTACCTGGACGGCCGGCCTTTTGGTCATCGGCGACGAGATTCTCTCGGGGAGGACGCAGGACAGGAATATCGCCCAGGTCGCCACCTGGCTGAACGCGCAGGGGATCCGCCTCACCGAGGTGCGCGTCGTTCCCGATGTCGAGGACCATATCGTCGAGGCAGTAAATGCCCTTCGTCATTCCAACGACTATTGCTTTACGACCGGAGGCATCGGCCCGACCCATGACGACATCACCGTCGATGCCATCGCCAAGGCGCTCGGCGTCCCAGTGGTTATCCACCCCGCCGCGAGGGAAACCCTCGAGCGCTATTATGCTGGCCGGGGAGGCCTCAACGAGGGCCGCCTTCGAATGGCGAGGGTCCCGGAAGGGGCCGAGCTCATCGAGAATTACCTGTCAGGGGCTCCCGGCATAAGGATCGGCAACCTCTTCCTGATGGCGGGGGTCCCGCATATCACCGCCGGAATGCTCGATTCGCTGAGCGGGAAGCTCGAAGGCGGTTTGCCGATGGTCTCGGTCACTGTCGGGGCCTTCGCCCCCGAAAGCGAGGTCGCGGAAATGCTCCGCGAGGCCGAGCAGTCCGCGCAAGGCATTTCGATCGGCAGCTATCCATTTTTCAAGGAAGGGCGGGTTGGCTCGAACTTCGTCGTGCGATCAGTCGACGAGGCGCAGGCCCGGGCAGTCGCCGGGCAGCTGGCCGCAAAGCTGTCGGAACTTGGCTATCCACCGGTCGCCGGCGGCATCTGAGGAAATGCCGCCGGCGCCGCTCGGACGGGCTGCAAACAGCCCGTTGGTTCCTGCGCTTTTAGATCCGGGCCATGCCGTGTTTGAGCTGGCTCACCCGGTCGTGGCCAAGCCGAACCGATTCATAGACGCGCTGGACGATCTCCCGCGAGCTTCCGGTCAGTTCGTCGCTTGCCAGCGCCGTCTCGAACTTTTCTTTCAGATAATCCTCGCCGCGCTCGACTTCGTTCACGATGGCCTGGTCGTCCCGGCCCGTGATTGCGGCCTTGAGGTCGAGGAAGCGCTGGTGGAGATAGCCGGCGGTTGAGCCGTCGTCGTCTGCCTTGCCTCCAAGCCTCGTCACCTCGGCGCGCAGTTCACCTGCGGCGCGGCTCCTGTCTTCGGCCATGTCGCGGAACAGCTGTTTCAGATGATCGGCCTCGGCATGTTCCGCCGACTCGCGATAGCCGTTGATGCTGTCCTCGAGCGTGTCGTTGAGGGTCGCGAGGATCGTTGCTTCGTCACTCTTGCCAAACATTGGGCTCTCCATCTTGTTGAAAGGAGATAACGCACTGATTTCCAAAGAGAGCCCTCGAGCCGAATGAGCCGATCCCGAATTCCGGTCGCCTGCCCTGCAAGTCTCGTGCGAGGTCAGCCTGTCGATCCGGTTGTTTGCGCAGGCTATGGGCCGGCTAATGGCCGCCGACCCTGCCTGATTTTGCGAAACTGGCCGGGCCCGCGGCCAGCATGCGCTCCCGTACGGGAGCATATTTAGATGATTTTGGAGAATTCCGCTGCCGTGCTCCCGAACGGGAGCAGTGACAAATTGCGCCCTAAACGGCATATGTTCCCGAACGGGAGCAAGGGCATGACCCAACGATCACAACGACATGAGGCAGCAAGGGTTGGTCCGCGGGAATTTCCGAATTCTCGGCCCCAAAGGAGCGCACCCTCTCACAAGTCCCAGGTCATCGATACACCTTCGAGCCTTGGCTTGATGGTTCGGGACGCTCGAAAATCAATGCAATTTTCCCAGCAGGAATTTGCAGACCTGGCCGGCGTCGGCCGCCGGTTTGTAAGTGAACTCGAGTGCGGAAAGCTGACGCTCGAGTTTGGAAAAGTTATTACCGTCTGCAAGGCAGCAGGCATTGACCTCCTGGCCAGCCCGCGATGAATTCGCTCAAGTGGCTCGACGTCTGGCTCGACTGCTTTGACGAGGCGATAGGAAAGCTCACCAACTTCCCCCGTTGACCCTGGCCAGGGGAATATGCCAACCGGCCACGCGCAATTGCGAAATCAATTGCAAAACGATCAGTGGGAATGCATCCAACTGATTGAATTGCGGGTATGATGTAATGGTAGCCTGTCAGCTTCCCAAGCTGAACGCACGGGTTCGATTCCCGTTACCCGCTCCATCAATTTTTTGATTCATCCAGCGGGCGTCGGCTCCATAGGTCGCTGCCATGGTACTCAATTATATGTGCCAACCCGGCTGGCAGGCCTGCCCCTCAAAGCTGCACAGGAGAACGGCGGGATGCACGGTCGCAATCCCCGGGACCAGCAAACTGCCTAGCGGGTTGCAAGGTCGACGGGCTTTTCGGTGGGGCGATTGACTGCAAGCTGGGCAGCGAAGGCGCGCTTATAGGCGTCCCGTGCTTCGCCTCGCGCGACATAGGCGCCGAGCGTCGGAAACTCGTCGAGGAGGCCCGATGACCGAAGGCGGAGAAGCGCCGAGACCATCATGAGGTCGCCTGCGCTGAAGTCGCCCTCCAGCCACTCGCCCGGTCCGAGGTGGGCAGACAGCTGCGCGAGCCGGGTTCGAACCCGGTCCTGAACCATGGGCAGCCGTTGTTCGAACCAGCTCCTGTCGCCTTCCAGCAGGCGAGCGGTCTCGAGCTCGACAATGACCGGCTCGACGCTGCCGAGGGCTGCGAACATCCACATGATCGCCCGGGCCCTGGCATTCTCGCCGTTTGGCAGGAGGCCGCCATATCTCGTTGCGATGTGGAGGATGATTGCCCCCGTCTCGAACAGGGCAAGTCCTCCTTCCTCGTAGGTCGGTATCTGCCCGAACGGATTGAGCTCGAGATGCCCCGGTTCCTTCATGGCCTTGAACGACAGGAGCCGGACCTCATAGGGCTGGCCGACCTCCTCGAGGGCCCAGCGGACCCGCGTGTCGCGGGCGAGGCCACGCCCGCCATCCGGCGATCGCTCGAAAGCGGTAATCGTGATCGTCATCGCGGGATCCTTTCCCTCAAACAGGCTCTTCCGGGCGGCTTCGCTGTTACCGCCATGCGCTCCGTCCCGCCACCTTCGGCCCATCCCGGGCGCCCAGCCGGGCGCCGGGAGCATGAAACCCTCGATCCTCACGGCCCGTTGAGCGGGCAAACCTGAATTCCCGGGTGCTTCGGAGGATGAGATGCTGTTCAAGAAATATGCCTATGGCTGGATTACCCTCGGTTTCTTTCTCGTCTCCTTCCTGCTCCACTGGTATTTTGGCTGGCAGTCATTCGTCTCGGAGGCTGCAGAGCATGGCCAGGCGCCCGAGCAGGGCGACTATCTCAACCAGATGCTCCGCGACACGTTCGAGAACTGGCAGTCGGAATTCCTCCAGCTTGTCTGGCAGGTCTGCGGCCTTGCCTATTTCCTCTACGTCGGCTCGCCGAGCTCCAAGGAAAATGACGACCGGGTGGAAGCCAAGATCGATGCCCTTCTCATCATGCAGGGTCAAAAGGGCTTCGACATCATGGAAAAGCTCGACCGCCATTATCTGCGCGAGGAGGGTCATGCCGAGCCGACCGGCCACGACGAGCTCGACGACATTCTCGGGACGCTGCGGGAAGGGCGGGGGAAAGCCGTCTGAAAATGACGTGAAACGGGCGCGGCCATAAGAGGCCGCGCCCGTCCTTCCACCGGCAGCGAGAGTACCACAGAAAATGCGGGCACTCAGGGCATGTGCGAAAAGGAGGCCAATCGCACGCGACATTAAACGTCCCGGCCAAGGCAAGGTTTCGTGGCGCGAACGGCAGTTCGTCGACCGACGAGAGCGGTTCTTGCCATGAAAAAGGGCGCCGCCTCCAAAGCGGAGACGACGCCCGTTTTCCTTAAGGGATATTAGTCCCTGGCTTAGAAGCCGATGCTCAGCGTCATGCTGGCCGTACGCGGCGCGCCAATCTGGGCGAACGGAGCACCCGACGAGGGATCCAGCGAGGAGCTGAAGCCGCCGACATAGGTCTCGTCGAACAGGTTGTAGACGTTGAACTGGAGGTAGGTTTCCTCGAGGCCCGGGCCCCAGTGCGCGAGGTTGTAGCGCGCATCGAGGTGGACCAGCCAGTAGGCCGGGGTCTTCGACGGGAAGATGACGTTGCCGCCCGAGGTGACCGGCTCATTGGTGTCGAAGATGTAGCGCGGCCCGGTGCGCTTGGCGCTGATGCCAAGATCAACCGGTCCAAGCTTGGCCTGGGCCGAGGCGCCGTAGGTGTATTTCGGCGAACCGCCCTCGCGCTTGCCCTTGGTCGGGACGAACGTGTCCGGGCCGGTCTGAACATTGTCCTTGATGTCGGACATGTTCCACGAGCCGAACGCGTAGAGCGTCAGTTCCTTGATCGGCGCCCAGGCAACCGAGCCGTCGATGCCGTACTTATCGACGCGGCCGAGGTTCCGGTAGACGGTGCGGTCGAGCTCGGGGTCATAGGCCGAGGCAAGCCGGTCATGGAAGATCGTGTACCAGCCGGCGAGCTGGGCCTGGATCTTCGAGCTGCGATAGCGCGCGCCGAGGTCGAACGTGTCGGTCGTCTCGGGGTTGGGCTTTGCTTCCTCCGTGTCGGGCGGGAAGAAGAAGGCGTTGTAGAGATTGTCGGTGCCCGGGACCGAGATGTTCTTCGAATAGCTTGCGAAGACCGAGAGCGCGGTGGTGAGGTCATAGACGGCGCCGACGCTCGGAAGGAAATCCGAATATTTGAGAACGCGCTTCTGCGGGCCCTGGAAGTCCGGGAACTCGGCGGCATAGGCAGCATTGAGCGCCGCGTTCTGGCCGAAACAGTCGACGAAGCCCGAAGCCGACGTCGTGAAGCAGAAATTCTCGAGGTCGCGCTTGAAGAAGGGCACGCGGGCGCCGACGGTGACCGTCGCCGGCCCGAAAACGCCGCGCCATTCGCCGGCGACCTGGTGCAGGATCGCGTAGCTCTGGCGGTCACGCTTCTGGACCGCAATGCCATTGGCATCGAGGATCGGGTCGTTGACCGGGAACACGTCGACCGGCTCGCCATTCGCCTTGAGATGGCCGAGCTGGCCGGTCTGGCGGTGGTTGGCGTGGTCGAAGGTGTAGCTGACGCGGACCGTGTGATCGTCGTTGATGTCCCAGCGCAGGCCGGAGATCACGCCGAAGCGGTGGGTGCGGGTCTGGCTCGGAGCAAGGACGGTAACGCCCTCGGTGCGCGAGCTGGAACAGGACGCGCCGGTCGCGGCATTGGCCGGGCAGGTGTCGAGCGTGTCGCCGTCGCCGTTAAGGTCGACGCCGAGGTAATATTGGCCGCCGATGAAGCCGGTATATTCAACGCCGTCGATGACGCGGACGCCTTCGCGGGCGCGGACGGTGCCGCCGCCGTTGGCCTTCACATACTGGTAGCTCGGGTCGACCGTCAGGACGATGCCGTCCGCCAGGGTGAAGCGCGAGGCGCCACGGATGTTGCCGGTGTTCGACGGATTGTAGCGGCGATCGAACTCGGTGCCGCAGCTGTTGGTCTCGTCGACCACGCCGGGCTGGGCGACGTCGACCTTGCAGGGATAGTTGATGTCATATTCGCGCTCGTCGTCGTCCTGCGGGAAGCCCGAGGGAACGTCGCGGTCGTTGCGAAGGGCAACCGAGCCGAAGAAGTTGTTGCGGTTCTGGTTGTAGTGACCCGAGACGCTGACGAAATCGCCGTTGCCGCCGATGTCCTGCCAGATCCGGCCGTTGTACTGCTGCTTGTCGACCTTGCCATAGTTGTTGAACGGGTTGTCGTTCTTGGCGGTCGAGGCCGAGAACCAGGCGCGGGTGCCCCACGGGCCGATCTCGCCGGTCTGGAGAAGCGCGAACACGCGGCGGAAATCAAACTCGCCGATCGAGCCGACGATGCGGCCGCCGAAGTTCTTCGAGGGGATGAGCGTTCGGTAGTTGACGGTGCCGCCAACGGCCGAGGCGGTCGGCGAGTCGACGTCGGTCGTGCCGAGGTTGACGTTGACCTGCTCGATCAGCTCGGGATCGATCTGCTGGTTGGAATAGATGGCATAGTTGCCCGAGTCATTGAGCGGGATGCCGTCGAAGGTGAGGCTGACGCGCGAGGCATCGAAGCCGCGGATGGTGAGCGTGCCGCCCGACGAGCCATAGGCGTCGTTGTTCTGGAAGCTGACGCCGGGGACGAGGTTGACCGTGTCGAGGATGGTCTGGCCCGGGTTCTGGCGAGCGATCATTTCCTTGGTCAGCACGGCCTTGGGCTTCGCAGTGTCGGGAGTCTGGACGCCGCCGACCTCCTGGGTGCGGGTGCCGGTGACCACGATCGTCGATTCCTCGAACTCGACCGAGCCTGTCGACTGGGCAAAAGCTGCTGTGGGCGCAACGACCGCAGTCGTCGCGAGAAGAATCAGTTTTTTCACAATTGACCCCAAAGTTGAAAATGTAACCGCTTTTACAGGCGGGCAGCTGCTGGGGATCGATTTAGCCGTCTGGGTGACTGCCCGGCCCCGGGCGCCACTTTCTCGTTCAGCGATGTAAAAAACCCCACCCCGGAGCACACCCTTGGCTGGTGCCACTAAGCCCTAGACACGCACAAAGCTATAGTTTTGTGACGGCCTCGAAAATGCCTCGCGCGGTGATGCGGTTTCGCAACGCAAAAATGCTTCATTCCGGAGCAGAATCCAGCCGCCTTCCGATCGCGACGAACACGTAGATGAGCCAGGGAACGAGGATCGCCGAGAGCACCACCTTGGCGAGCATCTGGCCGAGCAGGAGGTTTCCGATCGGGAACACGCCGTAGAAGCTGATCGAGATGAAGAGCAGCGTGTCGACGATCTGCGAGAGGATGCTGGCGATGCCGGCGCGCAGCCAGAGCATGTTCGCCCCGCCATATTCCTTGAGGCGGCTGAAGATGGTGACGTTGAGAAGGGTCGAGATGCCATAGGCAATGATGCCGCCGATCCAGATCCTGGGCGTCGAGGTCATCATCGTGTTGAAGGCGGCGAGGCGATCCCCGGGCATGTCGTGCGAGGGTGGCGCGACGAGGACCAGCAACGTCAACAGCACCGAGGCGATCAGCGGCACGAACCCAAGCATCACCAGCCGGTTCGCGGTATCGCGGCCATGGAGCTCGGCGACCGCGCTCGAGGTGGTGACGAGCATCAGGAAGGCGAAAATGCCTGCCTCGACGGCAAGCGGCCCAAGCGCCACCTGCTTGTTGGCGAGGACGCCGGCAATGCAGACCATGCCGCCATAGAAGACGGCAAGGGCGAACAGGGAGCGGGGGATGGCGCGCGATTGCGAAACTTGGTCGGTCATGCGCGACTGCTAGCGGTTCGGGCGGCGCCCGCAAGCCATTTCCGTTTGACGCTGGTTGAACCGAGGGTTAGGCGGACGCGCAATTTTCCGACAGACAGTCAAGGACTTCACGACCACCGCCATGGCCGATGCCACGCTTGATATCGTCGCCATGGGCGATGCCATCGTCGATGTCATCGCCAGCTGCGACGATGAATTCATCGTTGCTCACGGGCTCCCCAAGGGGTCGATGCAGCTCCTGACGCCGGCCGAGGCAGACCGGCTTTACGCGGCGATGGGCGTTGCCCGGGAAATGTCGGGAGGCTCGGCCGCCAACAGCATGGCCGGCGTCGCGGCGATGGGCGGCAAGGTCGCCTTCATCGGCCAGGTGGCGAAGGACCAGCTCGGGCTCATCTTCGAGCATGACATGCATGCGCTTGGAGTCCGCTTCGAGACCCGGCCGCTCGCCGGTGGACTTCCGACCGGGCGCTGCCTCATCCTGGTGACACCGGACGGCCAGCGGACGATGAACACCTGCCCGGGCGCGAGCCACGAGCTCGACACGGCGGCGCTCGACCGGGACCTTATCGCCTCCGCGTCCATCCTGTTCCTGGAGGGCTATCTGTTCGGCCCGGAAAAGCCCCGCGCGGCGATGATGGAAGCAATCTCCATCGCCCACGGGGCCGGCCGCAAGGTTGCCTTCACGCTCAGCGAGAGCGTGTGCATTGCCGGGCGGAAGGACAGTTTCGGGCAGATGATCGAGAGCGGCGGCGTCGATCTTCTCTTTGCCAACGAGGACGAGGCGCTGCAGCTGACCGGCCGGCCGGACCTTCGCTCCGCCATCGCCGAGCTTTCGCCCAAGGTCCCGACGCTGGTCCTGACCCGTGGGCCCGAGGGCGCGATCGCAATCGAGGGCGGTCAGCAGGTCGAGATACCGGCCGCCCCGGTCAGGGAAGTGGTGGATACGACAGGGGCAGGCGACCTGTTCGCGGCCGGCTTCCTCGCGGCGCGCTGCCGCAACGCCTCGCTCGAGCGATGCCTTTGGACCGGCGCGATCGCCGCGGCCGAAGTCATCCAGCAATATGGCGCTCGGCCCGTTACCGACCTTAAGTCACTGGTACAGCTATGACACCGATTCGAAGACTTGCAGTCTATTGCGGCTCGGCGCCGGGCAGTGACCCGGTCTTCGCCGAGGCGGCCCGGGCCCTGGTCATCGAAATGGCGAACCGAAACATCGACCTCGTCTATGGCGGCGGCCGGCTCGGACTGATGGGACTCATCGCCGACACGATGCTCGAGGCGGGCGGCAGGGTTTACGGGGTCATTCCCCAGGCGCTCGTCGACCATGAGGTCGCGCACCGCGGCTGCACCGAGCTCTACACGGTCGCCAACATGCACGAACGCAAGGCCAAGATGACCGAGCTTTGCGACGGGTTCGTCGCGCTTCCAGGTGGCATCGGGACCTTGGACGAACTGTTCGAGGCCTGGACCTGGAACGCGCTCGGCTATCATTCCCAGCCCCTGTGCCTGCTCAACGTCAGGGGCTTCTGGGACGGGCTCGCCGGGTTCATGGACCAGGTCCGCGACAGCGGGTTCCTGAGCCAAGCCCGCCGCCTCCAGCTGCTCAAGGCCGAAACGCCCGGCGAGGCGCTGGATCTACTGGACGCCGCTGCGAAAAACGCGGAACAAGGCGTCACCTGGTAATCGCGCTCGGGGGAGGGGTCGCGTAATCATGAATCAATATCTGCTTGGTCTTGCCGGCATAGTCGCGATCATCCTGATCGCGGTCGCCTTTTCCTCGAACCGGAAGGCAATCAACCTGCGCGTCGTCGGCGCCGCCTTCGCGCTGCAGGCGGCGCTCGCCTTCCTCGTGCTGAAGACGCCCTGGGGCCGCTCGGCGATCAAGGCGATGTCGGACGGGGTCGCCGAGCTTCTCGGCTATGCGACCAAGGGCACCGAGTTCCTGTTCGGGCCGAGCGCGACCAACCCGCTCGCCAACACCTTCGCGATCGCGGCGCTCCCGGTGATCATCTTCTTCGCCAGCCTCGTTGC
>CAZQLI010000062.1:0-9954 GCA_964594145.1 uncultured Sphingomonas sp.
GACCGGGCGGATATCGACCTGCGAACCCGGCAGGAAGGCCACGGCGCCGCCGAGGTCGACGGTGAAGCCACCCTTCACCCGGCCGAAGATGACGCCATCGACACGGTTTCCGGCCTCGAATTCCTTCTCCAGCTTGTCCCAGGCTGCCTCGCGCCGCGCACGATCGCGGCTCAGCATGGCCTCGCCCTGGGCGTTTTCGACGCGGTCGACGAAAACCTCGACCTCGTCGCCGACCTTGAGGTCGGCCTTCTGGCCGGGCGCTGCGAATTCGCGCAGCGGAACGCGGCCTTCGCTCTTCAGCCCGACGTCGATGACAGCGAGATCATTTTCAATTGCAGTGATGGTGCCCTTGACGACGCGGCCCTCGAAGGCCTCGTCTTCGCCGCCCAGGCTTTCGTTGAGGAGCGCCGCGAAATCGTCGCGCGTTGGGAATGCCGTGCTGGCCATAAAATATAATGTCTTTCACAAAAAGCGTTTCGGCCGCCAGCCGGCCCACCATGGTCGGCTTTCCATCTGGCGGTCTTGGTGAAACCCTTGCCGCCCCCGCGGCCCCATGCCGTGGGAGCATCCGCCGACCGATGGTCTTGCGATGGCTGCCCGGGCGAAATAGCTTCGGAGAAACCGGGCGATGACGCCTGGAGCCCTCATGCGCTCGCCAATGGGACGGGCCACCGCGAGCGACCCTTCGCCCGCCGGACGCCGGCGCGCATAGCTTAAGCGGCCCTCCGAGGCAATGCACGGGAGGAGGCAGGGGGTTGCACCAGCCGTTCGGCAGTGGCGAGCCTTGCCCGGCGACGAAGATGGCCTAAGCTTGGCCGCCTCGACCATGACCAGCATTGCTAGCGCCGCCTGGGCCAAGTCCGCCAGCGAGGTTCTGAAGCCTTGAGGACAATCCGCGACCCCGATTGCATCCTCCGGCAGGGCCTCGAGGAAATCCGGACCCAGTTCAAGCTGCCCTCCGCCTTCCCGGCTGCCGCCGAGGAAGAAGCGGTCGCTGCTGCCCGCCGCGACATCGATGGCCATGAAGACCGGACGGGGGTGCCGTTCGTCACGCTCGACCCCTCGAGCTCAACCGACCTCGACCAGGCGTTCGCGATCGAAGTGTCTGGCGCCGACATGCTGCTTCATTATGCCATTGCCGACGTCGGCTGGTTCGTGCCCGACGGCGGTGCGATGGACAGCGAGGCCTGGCAGCGCGGCACGTCGCAATATCTCCCCGATGGAAAGGTGCCTCTCTATCCGCCGGTCCTGAGCGAGGGGGCAGCGAGCCTCCTTGCCGACGGCGAGCGCCCCGCCGTCATCCTTACCGTCAGGGTCGATCCCGCAGGAAAGGCCCGGCTCGACCAGGCTGAGCGCGCCCGCATCCGCAGCAGGGCCAAGCTTGGCTACGAAACCGTCAGCTCGGAAGAACTGCCTGACGGGTTCGCCGAGCTGACGGGCAGGATCGAGGAAGCCGAGCGATCGCGCGGCGCGGCCCGGGTGGAGCCGCCAGAGCAGGAAGTGGTCGCCGAGAATGGCTGCTTCCGCCTGCAGCTAAGGCCGAAGACCGATGCCGAACAGCGCAATGCCGCGCTTTCGCTTGCCGCCAATCTCGCGGTTGCCGAAGCACTGCTTGCTGCCGGGACGGGCCTCTTCAGGACCATGGACGAGCCCCGGGAATGGGCGATCCGGCGGCTGAGGAACAGCGCCAAGGCGCTCGGCATAAGCTGGCCTGCGAATGAAAGCCTCCAGCAGCTCGAGCGCCGGCTCGACCCCGGCGTGCCGGCCGATGCGGCGATGATGCTTGCAATCCGCAGGGCCGGCCACGGCGCCGCCTACGAGCCATATCGCGAAGGCAGGCGGCCGTGGCACGCTGCGGTTGCTGCGACCTATGCCCATTCCACCGCGCCGCTCAGGCGGCTCGCGGACCGCTACGTGATCGAGGCGGCGCTTGCGGTTGCCAACGGACGGCCGGTCCCGGCCCCGGTAACGGATGCCTTCCAGCAGCTGCCACCCGTCATGGAACGGGCCGATGGGCTCGGCGGGCAGATTGCAAGGGCGGTGATCGATCTCGCCGAGGCGACGAGCCTCCTTGGCCGAGAGGGCGAAGACTTTGCTGCCGTGGTGACGGACATCGACGAGCGGGGAGCAAGGATCCAGCTTTGCTCGCCGGCAGTGATTGCCCGGGTAAAGGCCAATGGCCTCGTCCCGGGGGACGAGCTCATGGTTCGACTGGAAAGCGCTGACCCGGTGAAGCGGAGCGTCCGCTTCTCACTTGGCAGCTAGTTTCCTTTCGACAAGCTCGATTGCCGCTTCGACCGACTGCTCGATACTCATCTCGCTCGTGTCGAGAAGCTCGGCATCCTCGGCTTTCACCATTGGCGCCGCGTCCCTGCCAGCGTCGCGGGAATCGCGCGCCCGGATATCGACGAGCACGTCGTCGAAATGGGCAGGCATGCCGCGGGCAAGCAATTCGGCCATCCGTCGGCGGGCCCGGACCTCGGGCGACGCCGTCACGAAGATCTTGGCCGATGCAGCTGGAACGATAACCGTCCCGATATCCCTTCCATCGAGAACGGCCCCGGAGGCCTGGCCCGCGAAATGGCGCTGGCGGTCAAGCAGGGCCGCTCGGACCGCTGGATAGACGGAGATCCTGCTCGCGATCGAACCGACCGCCTCGCTTCGAAGCTCGGGATCCGAAGGGTCGATCTGGGCGACGCCGTCGCAGGCCCGCAATGCCTCGAACTCGTTCCCGGGATCGCCGCCGAAGCGGAACATGGTGAGTGCAACCGCGCGGTAAAGCAGGCCGGTGTCCATGTGCGGAAGCCCGAAATGGGCCGCGAGCGCCCGGGCAATCGTGCCCTTGCCGCTGGCGGCCGGGCCATCGACCGCAATGATGATTGGGGAGGTCGAACCGTTCATGGAAGCGGCGCTTTGACAGGGGCTTTGCGCTATGGCAAGGCGCGCGCCGATTGCGGCTGGGCCGAAGCAAACCAGCCACCCTCTCATGGAGATATGACCCGATGGTCAAAGCCGAATGGGGCACAAAGCGCATCTGTCCCAAATGTTCGACCCGTTTCTACGACCTCACCAAGGATAACCCGGTCACCTGCATCAGCTGTGGCAATGCCTGGCTCCCGGAGCCGGTGCTGAAGTCGAAGCAGCCGCTGCCGTTCGAATCGGCCGCTCCCGAAAAGGCCAAGGAAGACGAGGACCTCGCTGCCGACGAGCTGGCGATCGACGACGACGAGGAGCCCAGCGCGGACGAGGAAGTCGACCTGCAGACCGGCGACGAGGATCTCGGCGTCGCGCCCGGCGACGACGACGAGGAAAGCTGAGAAAAAGCGTCCCGAGGGGGAAATTACCCGTTGGCAGACGGGAAAGCATCCCCTAAAGGGCGCCACCGGACGGGGCCGTAGCTCAGCTGGGAGAGCGTCGCAATGGCATTGCGAAGGTCAGGGGTTCGATCCCCCTCGGCTCCACCATCCGTCACCTGAATTGCGAGACAAAGCAGCGACGCCCCTCGACGCGCATGGGGCGTTGACGGCCAGGCAGGCTGGGCTACACCGCAACCATGCGATCATATCTTTTACTGGCCGCAGTTGGACTTGCGGGCTGCGCTCATGTCTCGACCCCGGTTCAACCGCACGAGCAGTTCTTCGCCAGCGTTTCCCAGCTGTGCGGGCAGGCCTTCGAAGGTAACGTCACGAGCCCCACGGTCGAGGCCGATGCGAGTTTTGCCGGCAAGAAGCTCGTCATGCACGTACGCGAATGCAGCGAAGACACGATCCGCATTCCGTTTCACGTTGGCGACGACAGGTCGCGAACCTGGGTAATTAGCCGCACCGACGGCCAGCTCAGCCTCAGGCATGATCATCGCCACGAGGACGGCACGCCCGATACCCTCACCCAATATGGCGGGGTCACGGTAGCCCCCGGCACCGCCGTCCGGCAGGAGTTTCCGGCCGACGGTTATTCGGTGGAGCTCTTCGTTCGAAACAAGATCCCGCAGTCCGCCACAAACGTGTGGGCAATGGAAGCGGGTCCTCAAATCTTTGCCTACGAGCTTCGCCGACCCGGCCGTTTCTTCAGGGTAGAGTTCGACATTACGCAGGCAAGGATTCCGCCTCCGCCTCCTTGGGGCTCAAGGTAGACGTAAGCAGTGCATCGGTGAATCGCTTCCGCCACCACTGGACGTCCTCGCTCATGATGTTATCGAACATCGCCTTCCAGCGCCGCTTGCGCTCGTCGAGAGGCATGGCGAGCGCCGTCCGGATCGCGTCGGAAAGCTCTTCGGCACTGAACGGGTTGACGAGGAGCGCGTCCTTGAGCTGGTGGGCCGCGCCTGCGAAGCGCGAGAGGATAAGGACGCCGGGATCCTCGGGATCCTGCGCAGCAACAAATTCCTTGGCAACGAGGTTCATCCCGTCCCGAAGCGGTGTCACCAGCGCCATCTTGGCCGCGCGGTAAACTCCGGCCAGTTCGTCACGCGCGTAGCCATGGTTGACGTAGCGGATAGGAACCCAGTCAAGGTCGGCGTGCGACCCGTTGATGTGGCCTGAGAGCCGCTCGAGCGTCCTCCTGATCTTCTGGTAGCTTTCAACGATCGCCCGGGAAGGAGGAGCGATCTGGAGGAGAAAGACTTCCTTCCGCTCGTCGGGATTCTCGACGAGGAACCGTTCGAAGCCGAGGAAGCGCTCCTCGAGCCCCTTGGAATAGTCGAGCCGGTCGACGCCGACGATCATTGCCCGCCCGTTGGCACTCCGTCGCATCCGCTCGAACAGTTTCGCGGCCGTCGGGCTGGTCGCGAGTTCCGCAAACTCCTTGGCATCGATTCCGATCGGGCAGGTGAGCAGGCGGATCTTGCGATCGCCAACCGTGAGCACCGAATCCTCGTGCGCCGCGCCGCACTCGGCGACCGCGAACTCGACAAATGCCTGTTTCCACTCGTCGGTATGAAAACCGATCACGTCATAGGCGAACATCGTCCGGACGAGGTCCGCTGCATCTGGAAGGGTCAGCAGTAGCCGCCGCGGCGGCCAGGGCGTATGAAGGAAGAAGCCGATCCGGTTCTTGCAGCCACGCTGCCGAAGCTCGTCGCCGAGCGGCAGCATGTGATAGTCCTGGACCCAGACGACGTCCTCCGGCTCTATGAGCGGCATTACCGTGTCGGCAAAACGCTCGTTCGCTCGGCGGTAGCCACCGGCAAAGTCCCGCTCATATTCTGCAAGGTCGATCCGGTAATGGAACAGCGGCCACAAGGTGCGGTTGGCATAGCCGTTATAATATTCGTCGACGTCCTGCTCCTCGAGGTCGACCGTCGCGGTGGTGACATCGTCGACCCGCTCGAAGCTTATCTGCCCGGTGAAGCTGTCGGTGATCTCGCCCGACCAGCCGAACCATAGGCCGCCTGACTCGCGCAGCGCCGAAGTGAGCGCCACGGCGAGGCCCCCATGGGCGCCGGCGGCGCCTCCGGTGGCTGCTGCGACGCGATTGGAAATGACGATTAGGCGGCTCACCTGATGGAACTCCATGACTTGCTGAGAAGGACGGCACAGTTGATCATGCCGACGAGGGAATAGGTTTGCGGATAATTGCCCCAGAGCTCGCCGCTCTCGGGATCGATGTCCTCGGAAAGCAGGCCAGCGGCCGTCCGGCGCGACAGCATTTCCTCGAAAAGCGACCGCGCATCCTGTTCGCGGCCGGTGGCGTGAAGCGCCTCGATCAGCCAGAAGGTGCAGAAGTTGAAGGCAGTCTGCGGCAGCCCGAAATCATCCTCGGTGGCGTAGCGAAGCATGTAGCTGCCCCGGCGAAGCCCTCCCTCGACAGCGGCAAGGGTGCCCTGGAAGCGGACATCGCCAGGCCCGAAAAAGCGAAGGTCGAGAAGCTGGATCAGGCTGGCATCGAGGATGTCCCCGTCGAACGTCGCCGACATCGTCTGCTGGTCCTCGCGCCAGGCCGCCTCTTCGATCCGCTGGCGAATGGCCGCTGCCCGTTCCTCCCAGAAAATGGCGCGGTCACCAAGGTCCAGTGCGCTTGCAGCGAGGGCCAGCCTGTCACAGGCGGCCCAGCACATCGCCGCGGAATAGGTGTGGACATGCTTGCGCCCTCGCAGCTCCCACAGCCCCGCGTCGGGGCTGTCGTGCAGCTGCCAGGCCCGCTCGCCGACCTGCTCGAGCGCGTGGAAATCCTCGATCGTGGCCATCCGCAGCAGCCGGTGATCGAGGAAGGCCTGGACATTCGACAGGACGATCTGGCCATAGGCGTCATGCTGGACCTGCTGGTAGGCCTGGTTTCCGACCCGCACCGGGCCCATGCCGCGATATCCGGCGAGGCCGGGCTCGGTCCGCTCTTCGAGCACGGTCTCGCCCCGGACCCCGTATAGCGGCTGGATATGTCCGCCCCGCGCCTCGTCGACGATGTTTCGAAGATAGGTGAGATAGGATTCGAGGACATCGAGTGCCCCCAGCCGGTTAAGCGCCTCGACCGTGTAATAGGCGTCGCGGATCCAGCAGTAGCGATAGTCCCAGTTGCGCTCGGACCCGGCATGCTCGGGCACCGAGGTGGTAAGGGCGGCGACGATGGCGCCGGTTTCCTCGTGCTGGCAGAGCTTGAGGCTGATGGCGGCCCGAATGACCGCCTCCTGCCATTCCACGGGCGTTGCAAGCCCCCGAACCCATTCGCGCCATTCCGACCTGGTCGCCGAAAGCATGTCGTTCACCGAGAGCGACAGGTCGGACGAGAAGCTCTCGTCGGGCCCAAGGAAGAAGGTCAGCGGCCGCTCGAGCCTGAACGTCCTTTCACCGGCAATGAGCCCGATCGGCCCGTCGGTGGTGAGCCGCATCGGCATCGGGCCAAGGGCGTAGCGAAGATGGTTGGTTCCGCCCGGTAGCGGGCTTGCGGCGCTGCCCCATTCGTGGGTCGGCCGGAGCCTGACGGCAATCCGCGGGCTCCCCTGGACCGGGCGGACGATGCGGGCAAAGGCAACCGGTCGATAGTGGCGGCCGAGCCGTCGGAACCTCGGGCAGAAATCGATGATCTCGATCGCACTCCCGGCCCGGTCGGTCTTCCGGGTGACGAGGATCGGCGTGTTCTTGATGTAATGCTGCTCGATCGATGCGCAGTCATCGAGAGAAATTGCCCAGAAGCCCGCCTCGGCCTTCTCGCCGCCGAGGAGGCTCGAGAAAATCGGGTCGCCGTCGACCCGGGGAACGCAGGCCCAGACCATGTCTCCCTGGCGGTCGATCAGGGCGCTGACCTGGCAATTGCCGATCGGCCAGAGGTCAAGCGAGCTCATGAGAGCTCCTCCATCGCCGCGACAAGCCATGAGCGGACGGCCGGCACGTCCTTAAGGCCATAAACCGCCTCGGTCTGGCGGGGTGGCCCGACGAGAACACCGGCGCCGCCGAGCTCGCGAACGGCTGCAAAGCCATGTTCGTCGGTAAGATCGTCACCGAAAAAGACCGGCCTCGTCCCGGCAAATGGCGGCGCGGCCATGAAGCCGCGAATGGCCGTCCCCTTGTCGGCGCCGGCAGGCTTCAGCTCGACCAGCATCTTCCCGTGCTGCAGCTTCATCCCGAGCCTTGCGGCCACGCGCTCCGCGGCCTCGAGGCAGTCGCCCTCCGCCGCTGGCGCCAGCCGGAAATGAATGGCAGCGCCTGCAGGCTTTTCCTCGACATGCACTCCAGGGCAGCGGGCTTCCAGCCCGCGCAGTTCGACGATCGCCTCGTCGAACCCCGCCGGCCGCTCGACCTTGGGATAGCTTCCGTCCGGTCCTGGCATCTCGAGACCGTGGCTTCCGCCAATGACAAGTTCGAGCGGGGTCAGAAAACGGCTGACATCGACCATCGCTCGCCCGCTCAGCAGGGCCAGGCGTCCTTCCATCCTCGCCTTCAGGCGGGAAAGAAGAGTTCGAAGCTCCTCGCTGACCTCGACGGCATCCGGCCTCGGCGCAAGGTCGACCAGCGTGCCATCGAAATCGAGGAACAGGCTTGCTCCGCGGAGCATCGTCACGGGAGGTTCGGTCAGCCGCATTTATCCCCTCTGAAAAAAGCGCCAAGGAACAGGCAAAGGCATTTTCGCCCCGGCACGAAGGATTTCGTGCGGCCCGAAAACATGCCGGGCCCTGGTGAAACGGACGCAGATTTGCCGCACCCGCGAACGACCAACTCCGATAAGCCGGATTCGTTCGATTTTTCGGCGCGGCAGGTCCGCGGTTTTCTCCCGCGAAAGCGACGAACCGGCTCCGGCTCGCCTGCGCCCTACTTCACGGCTGCCGGTTCTTGCGGATGATCGAGCCGGCGATCAGCAGGAAGGCAATCAGGCGCAGGACATAGAGCCAGCTTCGTTCCTCGGCCCCGACGGGGGTCAGCGCAAGCAATGCCTGGACAATGCCGAGAAGCCAGAACGCCGCGGCGAAGGTCAGGAAAAGCTGGTCGCCGGTCCTTCGCCAGAAGCGCAGGAAAAACAGGCCTCCGAGCAGGAAGCCCATGGTGATCGCACCGGACAGGAAATCGCTGATCATCGGCGGCTACCTCTCGAGGTCCCAGATGAAACCGAATAGCAGCACGCTGACCCCGGCCAGCGACAGGACATAGCGAAGCAGCGAAAGGTCGCCCTCGGGGATGATCAGGACATCGACCACCACGACGAAGCTGTTGGCTGCAAGGAAACCGAAGCAAAGGCCGCTCCAGAGCAAGAGCCTCATCCCCGTCCTCGCATAGCTGCGAGCGAGCAGGAAGGCGCACACGCCGCCTGTCAGGAAGCAGAGCGTGTATACGGCGGCTGGAAAGGCATCACTCATTTGTCATCCTTCCTCAGTCGAAATGCGTCGGCAAACGCGGTTAGGCCCGGGTTGAGCGCGGAAATGATGATTCGCCTCACGGCGTTGGGGCTCGTCGCGTAGAAAGCCTCGGTCGCCTCGACGAGCTCGTCCGCCCTGCTTTGCCCGGCACTATACTTGGCAGACCCGTCGGGTTCGCGGGTGACGAGCCCGACCATCGAGAGATTGTCGAGACCCTGGGAGACGACGATGTCGCTCGCAGTCAGGGAGTCGACCATCTCGCGGTGGCTTAGCGATCGACCACGGTTGTTACGAAGCAGGAGCAGCAGCTCGAGCGCCCATACAGACCGGAAAGTTGCCCGAATGAAATCCTCTGTCTCGTCACGAGCAACCATGTCCTTTTGGGGGCCCTCCCGGCTGGGCAAATCTGTGGTGGTGGAAGTGGTTCCGGGGAGCTTGTGCCCGCTGCGACCCGTCGAGGGCAAGGCCCGGAGGCCAATTTTCCGTTTAATTTCGGGACACCGGAACGGATCGAACGCTGGTGGATTGGGTATCGGTTGGGGGGAGCTGCGTCCTCGCTCCCGCTGTTTTGGCCGGCCGTGAGGTGTGCAGTGAACGATCAAAGCTCGCGTACCAAGTTTGGTGTTGATCGCCGTGACCTGGTGAGTGCGCTCCGGCGATTTCGCCGGGGCGATTTTACTGTCCGTCTATCGGAAGACGGCCCTTCCTCGGACAATGAGATCGCGGTCCTGTTCAACGAGGTCGTCAGCCTCAACCAGCAATTGACCGACGAGTTCGAGCGCCTTGCCAGGGTTGTCGGCAAGGAAGGAAAGATCGGCCACCGTGCCCGGGTCAGGGGTGCGACCGGAGGGTGGGACAGCAAGCTCCGCGCGGTCAACGAGCTGATCGACGACATGGTCCAGCCGATCACGGAGGTCGCGCGGGTCATCGGCTCGGTCGCCAAGGGCGATCTTTCCCAGGCGATGGCCGTCGAGATCGATGGCCGGGCACTTCGCGGCGAGTTCCTTCGTATCGGCAAGGTCGTCAACACGATGGTGGAGCAGCTCGCTTCCTTCGCCTCGGAGGTGACCCGTGTCGCACGCGAAGTGGGGACGGAAGGCAATCTCGGCGGCCAGGCCAATGTGAAGGGTGTGGCCGGGACCTGGAAGGACCTTACCGACAACGTCAACCTG
>CAZQLI010000063.1:0-9727 GCA_964594145.1 uncultured Sphingomonas sp.
CGCCGACCCCGAGGCCCGCTCGCTGAACAACGGCGGCGAGGTAGTGAACATGCGGGTCGCCACCAGCGAAAGCTGGAAGGACCGGGACGGCAACCGCCAGGAGCGGACCGAGTGGCACAATGTCGTGATCTTCAACGAGAATCTCGGCCGGGTCGCGAAGAATTACCTGCGCAAGGGAAGCAAGGTCTACCTCGAGGGGCAGATCCAGACCCGAAAGTGGACCGACCAGTCGGGCAATGACCGCTACACGACCGAGGTCGTGCTCCAGCGCTTCCGCGGCGAGCTGGTCCTGCTCGACAGCCGGGAAGGCGGTTCAGGCGGCGGCGGCGGCGGCGGAAGCTATGGCGACGATTTCGGCGGCGGGTCTGGCGGCGGCTTCGGCGGTGGCGGCTCGAAGGGCCAGCAGCGCCCGCAGCCGGCGAGCTTCGACACCGACCTCGACGACGATGTCCCCTTCTAGGAGCAAGGGGCTCCCGGGGCCCCGTTCTATTTTCCGAGCTTTTCCTTGAGAGCAGCAAGGGCCGCGAAGGGGCTTGCCTCTTCCTCGCTCATGACGCCCGCTTCCTTCAGCGCGGCGTCGGCACCAGCGCTCCGCGGATAGGGATCAATCGCAAGTGCGAGTGTGTCGGCGATCGCCCCGCCCAGGTCGATTGCCGAACCGTCGTGGAAAACCGTGTCCAGATCGGCTTCGGCAAGCTCGATTTCCTCGTCGCCGCTGACGCCCTTCGGCTCGGGAACGAATGCAAGGCTGAACGGCTCGTCGACATGGGCCGAGACCGGTTCGCCGGTCGCAACGCAGCTCTGCTCGAGCGATGCCCGGAGCCGTCCCGTGACCTTCACCCGCGCTCCTTCACGCGACAGCACGGCATGGGCTTCGAGCCGGTCGAGAGACTGGAGCCCGAGCCGGCCGGCAAGAGCGCCACGCTCCGCCTCGTCGGCAACGATATCGATCCGGTCGCCATCCCGGATCTGGTCAAGCTGCAGGCTATGCCCGAATTCGCTCACGCAACCTGCCCCTCGACGAGGTCGCGGTCGCTGACGCCGCCAAGCCCCTCGTTGAATCGCTTGAGGGCTTCCGAGCTAAAGGTCATCGCCGCTTCGGAAGCCGGCGGCTCGTCGCGATAGACGCTCAGCCGCACAGCCTCGTTCCAGTCAAGTTCGCCGGCACGTGCCCGTCGCCACCAGTCGACCCGGCTGGCGAGCGCTCCGACCATCGTCCGCACCTGCTTGCCGATCGAGGGATCGCCGAATCCCTGTTCGCGCATCTGCGCGTCCATGTCGCTGATGAAACTCTCGGTGAGCGCGACCGAGTGGCGCACCGCTTCCTCGTCGCCATCCTCGAGGCGAAGGATGGTCAGCGCCGCAAGGCTGGAAAGCACCGCGAACCGGCCGTCCAGCGTGTCCGCGACTCCGCCTTCCCGGTACCATGCGGGCTGCCTTGCCTCCGCTACCACCGATCCATAGAGCGCTCCGGCATCGGGCGCCTTGGGACGCAACATCGCCATCAACGAGCGCATTGCCATTTCTCCTTATTACGGCAACAGCTTGCGCCAGCCGTGCCGGTTTGCATATTGGGCTTCTGCGCGCCGGTGGACAAGCGCGTTCCTACGGAAGGGATTTGAATGGCCAAGCGTAATATCGCCGTGATCATCGCCGCGGGCCTGGCGATGAGCGCCTGCTCGGGTATTCGCGAGCATCGCGGCTTCGTCATCGACCAGACCCTCGCCGACGGAATCCAGGTAGGAATCGACAATAAGGACTCGGTGACCCGAACCCTCGGCCGGCCGACCTTCACCGGCCAGTTCGATCCCAATGACTGGTACTATGTCTCGCGCAACACCACCCAGCTCGCGTTCCGCGACCCCAAGGTGACCGACCAGACGGTGCTGCGAATCCAGTTCGACCAGGCCGGCAACGTCGCCTCGGTGCAGAAGACCGGCAAGGAACTCATCGCGAAGGTGGAGCCGTCGGGCGACAAGACCCCGACGCTCGGCCGCGAGCGCAGCTTCTTCGAAGAGCTGTTCGGCAATATCGGGACGATCTCGCAGCCAGGCCTGCCGGGCAGCCAGCGCCAGTAAGTCGAGGCCAGCGCGGCTTGGCACGCGCTTGTCGATATGATTCGGGCAGCCTAAGCGAAGGGGCATGACCGCGACCCCTGCTGGCATGACCTATGCCGATTATCTGAAGCTCGACACGCTGCTGTCCTCCCAGCAGCCATTGTCCGACCTTCACGACGAAATGCTGTTCGTCATCATTCACCAGACCAAGGAACTCTGGCTGAAGCAGATGCTCCACGAGGTGGGCTTTGCCTGCCGGCTGGTTCGCGCCGACCGTTTCGCGGAGGCCTATAAGGCGCTGTCGAGGGTCAGCCGGATCTGGACGGTGATGACCTTGTCCTGGGACGTTCTGGCGACGCTGACGCCGGTCGACTACAGCGCCTTTCGCGGCGTGCTTGGTACCTCCTCGGGCTTCCAGTCGGCCCAGTTCCGCGAGCTCGAGTATCGGCTGGGGATCAAGGATCCCAAGTTCCTCGATTATTATGAGGGCGGGACCGAGGGCCACCAGCGGCTGCGCCTCGCGCTCGACGAGCCGTCGCTGTGGGACGAGGCCAACGAGGCTCTCCGGCGGGCGGGTCTCGCGGTCGGCGGCGAAGGATCGATCAAGGATGCCTGGCTCCAGGTCTATCGCCGGCCGGAGGAATATTTCGGCCTCTACCAGCTCGCCGAAAAGCTGGTCGACCTCGATGATTCGCTCGCGGCCTGGCGCCACAAGCACATGATCACGGTCGAGCGGATCATCGGCATGAAGACCGGCACGGGGGGATCGGCCGGCGTCGCCTATCTCGCGAGCACGATCAGCAAGCGGGCATTCCCCGAGCTTTGGGCCCTGAGGACCGAGCTTTGAGCAGGGTCCCCCGGTGAGCTTCAAGCCGCTGTTTTCGAAGAGTCTCGCCGCTGCCCCGCAGCGGCTGCACTTTGCAGCGCATAGCCACCATCTCTGGCCCGACGCCTCGTTCGAGGGCCAGGTCCAGTGCTGGGAAGACGCAGCGCGCCTCGCGGACCGCAAGTGGGACCGGGTGATGGGCGAGATATGGCCCGGTGCGCAGGCCAGGGTTTCGGCCGAGCTCGGGTCGAATGACCCTTCCGCCATCGTCTTTGCGTCCAATACGCACGACCTCCTCGTCCGCCTAGTCGCTGCCTGCCCGCGCAGGCAAGGACAGCCGTTGAGGATCCTCACCAGCGACGGCGAGTTCCACTCGGCGCGGCGGCAGTTTGCCCGCTGGGCCGAGGAGGGCGTGGTGCAACTGTCCCGGGTGGCTGCCGAGCCGTTCGACGACTTTGCCGGCCGCTTCCTCGAGAAGGCGCGATCGGAGCCGTTTGACCTGGCATTGGTGAGCCATGTCCTGTTCGGGAGCGGCCGCCTGTTCGACGAGGCAGCAGCGCTCGCGGCACTCGCGCGGCCCGAGGGCCCCTGGGTCGCGATCGACGGCTATCACGCCTTCATGGCGCTTCCCTCGCCAATCGATGGCGGCATCGCCGCTTCCGCCTTCTACATCGGAGGAGGTTACAAATACGCCATGGCGGGAGAAGGCATGGGGTTCATGCACTGCCCGCCGGGCTTTGGAGATCGACCCTTGATCACCGGATGGTACGCCGAGTTCGGCGACCTCACGGCCCCGCCGGGGAGCGAGGTCGGCTACCGGAGCGACGCGCTTCGCTTCATGGGAGCGACCTTCGACCCCTCGGCGCTGTACCGTTTCAACGCCATCCAGGCCATGCTCGAGGAGCATGGCATCACCACCGATCGCGTGGCCGCGCGGACTGCCAGCCTCCAGTCGATGATGATCGAGCGGCTGCAGCAGACCGCACTCGGCGAAGCTGAGCTGCTCAACCCGCCGGGGAACGGACACCAGGCGCGCTTCCTCGCCCTTCGAAGCCCAAGCGCCCGGCATTGGTGTGCTCGGCTGATGGAGTTCGAGTGCATCACCGACGTGAGGGGCGATGTCCTGAGGATCGGCTTCGGCCTCTACCATGACGAAGAGGACGTCGACCAGTTTGCGGCGCTTGCAAAGGCGCTCGACCAGGACGACTGACGATCAGGGCTTGAGCCCGCGGGACAGCAGGTCATTGGCGTGCGCCGCGACCTTCTCGGGATCCTCGCGGCCCCAGACCCCGAAGCGCAGCCCGAGAAAAACGTTCATCCCCATGATCGCCCAGGCGCGGACCTCGGTTGCAAGTTTGCCACCGTCACTCATTTCGCCCTGAGCGGTGGCTTCCTCGAGGCGCGCGGCGATGCGCGAAGCCGCGGTTTCATAATGGGCCCGGAACCCGGCGGGATCGACGAACTCCGCCTCGTCGATGATCCGGTAGACTTCCTTGTGATCGAGGACGAAGCGCAGGTAGGAAGCGAGCGCCAGTCGCTCGCGGTCGACCACGTCGCTGGCGCCCTCCATGTCGGGCGCGACATGGTCGCGGACCTGGCGCGACATGTCTCGCACCAGCGCCTCGAAAAGCGCCTCCTTGCTGTCGAAATAGGTGTAGAAGGTGCCGAGCGCGACCTTCGCCCTGCGGGTGATTCCGACGATCGAACTGTCGTGGAAGCCCTTCTGGCCGAACTCCAGCAGCGCCGCGTCGAGGATCTTGCGTAGCGTCTTTTCACCGCGAGCGGTGCGCGGCGCCTTGCCCTTGCCGACCGGAGAATTTGCCTGCCCCACGGCTTCATCCGCTACCGCCCCGCGGGCACGCTTGTCCACATCTGCCCCCATCGCCCCGGTTTATTCCATAAGTTGAAAGCCGGTTCAACTTTCATTATGGATGGCGTGAAGCCGGGAACAAACCAACCACTCGGCATGCCCAAGGACGAGGATCAGAGGGGGAATTTCCAAGATGAGTTACCGTAGCATGACCGCGCGCGCGCTCCTGTTCGCCGGAGCGGCAGTTTTCGTGACGCCAGCCCATGCAGCAACGCAGGACGCCGTAGCCGACCAGCCTGCTGCCGCGGAGGCAGCGGAACCCGAGGCAACCGGCGATATCGTCGTCACCGCCCGCCGCACCGAGGAAAATGTCCAGCGGGTCCCGGCGGCAATCTCGGCATTTTCCGAGAAGACTCTCGACCGGATCCAGGCGACCGACACCACCGGACTCCAGGGCGCCGTTCCCAACCTCAACGTCGTCCAGGGCCGCGGCTCGTCCAACGCCGCCAACATCTTCATCCGCGGCATCGGCCAGCCGGACGCCCTGCAGACCTTCGACCCTGCTGTCGGCGTCTATGTTGACGACGTCTATCTCTCGCGGATCCGCGGCAACCAGCTCGACCTCCTGGACGTCGAGCGAGTCGAGGTGCTGCGCGGCCCGCAGGGCACGCTTTACGGCAAGAACACGATCGGCGGAGCGATCAAGTTCGTGACCCGCAAGCCCGGCCAGCAATTCCGGGCCAATGGAAGCATCGCCGTCGGCTCCTACAACCAGTTCGACCTCAAGGGCGCCGTATCCGGGCCTCTGACCGACACGCTCTCGGCCGGCATTGCCGTGATGCGCGCGGTCCGCGACGGCTATGTCGAGGACCGCAACGACAGCCGCGAATATAATGACCGGGACACCGTCGCAGGGCGGGCGGCGATCGCCTTCACGCCCAGCAGCAGCTTCCGCTTCGACATCGCCGCCGACTATGCCCATGACGACGCCAAGCTGAACACCGGTGCGCCGATCAACGAGCTCGTCCACCTGTTCACGCCGACGGTCATCGTGCCGCTCGAGCAGGACCCGGAAGACTATGATTTCACCGTCGAGACGACGCCGGGGCTCCCCAACTCGACCAAGATGACCCACTGGGGACTTTCGGGCACGGCCGCCATCGACCTCAGCGACCAGCTGACGCTGAAATCGATCAGCGCATTCCGCAAGCTTCACTCGAAGGACTATATCGATATCGATGCCACTGCCGCCGAAGTCGGCGACGTGCTGGTCGACGTCCACCAGAAGCAGCTCAGCCAGGAGCTCCAGCTGACCTATACGAGCGACCGGCTGACCGCGGTCGCCGGCCTTTATTATCTGAAGGAAGACGTCGACTCGCACCAGGAGGCCTATGCCGACGACCTGGTCAATCTCGCGGCCTTCCGCGGCATCCTTTCGGACCTGCTGCTCGGGCCGACCGACTTCCCGACCTTCCTGCGGACGATCGATGATGATCTGACGACCCACAGCTACGCGGCCTATGCCAATGCGAGCTACGCACTGACCGACGCGCTTCGGCTCTCGGGCGGCATCCGCTGGACCCGCGAGGAAAAGGACTATTTCCGGACCACCTCGACCTTCTCCAACTCGCCGCTGCTGACCAGCGTCGCGCCCTTCGTCTTCGAAGCCAAGGATCATTGGAGCGACGTCTCGCCGATGGCGTCGATCGACTATCAGTTCAGCCCGTCCACCATGGCCTATCTGCGTTACGCCAAGGGCTTCAAGTCGGGCGGATTCAATGGCCGCGCCAACGAGATCGGTTCGGCCACTGCCTATGATCCCGAAACGGCCGATTCCATCGAGGCAGGCCTGAAGACCACCATCGCCCGGCAGTTGCGTTTCAACGTCGCCGTCTTCCACAACAACTACAAGGACTTCCAGGCCCGTGTCTCCGATCTCGACGAGAGCACGGTCCCGCCGACCCCGCTTCTGTCCGTCCTCAACGCGGGCAAGCTGCGGATCCGCGGCGCGGAGCTCGAAGCGGCCTGGACTCCGACGCCCGAGCTGCTGATCGATACCCAGATCGGCTATCTCGACGCCGAGTATAAGGATTTCGACGACCTTCGCTTCACGAACTTCGGCGGCAGCCGCGCCTTCCAGGAACCGGCCTTCGCCCCGAAATGGACGATGCGGTTCGGTGCCCAGTACGAGTTCGACCTCGGCGGTTCGGGCGACATCACGATCGGCGGCCAGGCCCGCTACCGGTCCCGCCATGCCCTGTCGGTCGACAATACTTTCACCAACAGCGAGACGGAGATCGAGGGCCTGTTCCAGAAGGGCTATTGGCTCGCCGATGCCCGGATCGTCTGGGAAGACGAGTCCAACCGCTTCTCGGTCGGCCTTTATGGCAACAATATCTTCGACAAGCTGTACAAGACCGATGGCCAGGAATTCTCGAGCATCGGCAACATCCGCACCGTCTATTTCGGTGCGCCGCGTACCTTCACGCTTCGGCTGACGGCGCGTTACTAGGATCGCCGGCGGGGGCCAGAAACCCCCGCCGGACCATCCCGTGCCAATGGCTCTTCCAACCTTCAGCGAACGACGCTGGCTGTCGCGCGACGGCCTCTCCCTTTATGCCCGCGACTATCCGCCGGTGGGGGAGGCGGCCGGCCTGCCGGTCATCTGCCTCCACGGGCTCACCCGAAACTCGGCGGACTTCGAGGAGATTGCACCGCTCATCGCCTCCTGGGGCCGGCGGGTCATTGCACCGGACGTGCGCGGTCGCGGCCGCTCCGGCTGGGATCCCCGCCCGGCAAACTACCAGCCCCGGACCTATGCCCGCGACGTCGTCGAGATGATGGCGGAGCTCAAAATCAGCCGGGCGATCTTCATCGGCACCTCGATGGGCGGGATCATCACCATGACGCTGATGAGCCTTCGCCCAGGCGCCGTCGCGGCGGCGATACTGAACGATGTCGGCCCGGACGTTGCGCCGGAAGGCATTGCGAGGATCCTGAGCTATGCAGGCAAGCAGGCGGAGATCCGGAACTGGGACGATGCTGCGGAATATGTCCGCTGGACCAGCGAGGTCGCATATCCAGCGGCTGGACAGGTCGATTGGCACCTGCTTGCAAGGCGGGTGTTCCGCGACGGTGAGAAGGGCCCGGTCCTCGACTATGACCCGGCGATCGGCGTCAATCTCGCAAAGCCGGTCTCGCGACTGTCGCAATGGCTGGTCCGCTTGCTGTTCCGGAGGCTGGCACGGGGCCGGCCGACGATGCTCATCAGGGGGGCCATTTCCGACATCATCGACGAGCGGATCGCGGCCAGGATGCAGCAGGCGGCACCCCGCATGCAAAGGGTCGATATCGCCGGCGTCGGCCACGCGCCGCTGCTGAGCGAGCCGGCGGCGGTTGACGCGATTGCGCAGTTCCTGCGAACGGTGGACCGGCAATAAGGACAATGAGGATCAGGGCATGAACCAGCAGCAGGGCTCAGCCCAATCATCGCGCGCCAACAGCGTCCTCGCGCTGCTTCTTCTCGCCTATATCTTCAATTTCCTCGACCGGCAGATCCTCGGCATCCTTGCCGGGCCGATCATCAACGATCTCGAGCTCACCGATGCCGAGTTCGGGGCGATTGGCGGCCTTGCCTTCGCCATCCTCTATTCGGTCCTTGGAATCCCGCTCGCGCTTATCGCCGACCGGACGAGCAGGAGCCGCGTCATCGCCGGCTCACTGGCCGTCTGGAGCGCCTTCACTGCCCTATGCGGGACGGCCGTCAACTTCGGCCAGATGTTCTTCTACCGCCTGGGCGTCGGCGTCGGGGAAGCCGGCGGCGTTGCGCCTGCCTACGCGCTGATCGCCGATTATTTCCCGCCGAACCGCCGGGCCCGGGCACTTGCCATCTTTTCCCTGGGGATCCCGCTCGGCCTGGCCAGCGGCACCCTTATCGGGGCCTATCTCGCCGCCTGGGTGAACTGGCGCGCCGCCTTCCTGGTGATGGGGATTGCGGGACTGGTCCTTGCTCCGGTGATGCTCGTCTTCGTTCGCGACCTGCCGCGTCCGCGGCAGCCGAAGGGAGAATATCTACCATTGGGCCGTGCTTTCCCGATCATCGCCAAGAAGCCGACATTCTGGCTGATGGCGGGGGCAGCGTCCTGCAGCTCGCTCGCCGGCTACGGTCTCGCCCTTTGGGTGCCGACCATCCTCGAGCGGAGCTTCGGTCTCGGCCTCATCGAGCGCGGCCAGTTCCTCGCGTCGCTGTTCCTCCTCGGCGGGACGGTCGGAGTGTTCATGGGCGGCTGGCTGGCCGACCGGCTTGGGCAGGCCGACAAGCGCTGGTACGGCCGGCTTCCGGCGATCGCCTGGCTCATTACGGCTCCGACCTTCGCAATCGGCCTCCTGTCACCCAATCCCTGGGTCGCCTGGTTCCTTCTCCTCGTTCCAAACGCGCTCAATATCCTCTGGCTCGGCCCCGTAACGACCGCGGTCCAGCATCTCGTCCCGCAGCCGATGCGGTCCACCGCTTCTGCGAGTTTTCTCTTGATAAACAACCTGATAGGCCTTGGGGTAGGACCAACATTGATTGGCGGGCTTTCCGAGCTTTTCCGTGCTCGTTTCGGAAGCGAAGCGCTGCGCTACGCATCGGTGAGCGTCATCATCTTCTACCTCGTGGCGGCTCTGCTGATGTGGATTGCACTTCGGCGACTGCGCGAAGACTGGGTCGAAGACAGCGCCGGCTGAGGTCGGCTGGATGAACGCTCCACAACAAGCTGAACCCCAGCTAAACGGCGGAACGCCCTTCTTTTTGGTCCGTTTTTCGAGTCCGAGAGGAGATTTTCCATGATGAAATGGATGCTTGCTGCCGGCGCAGCGGCGCTGGCCATTGCGGCTCCGACCGCAGCCGAGCGCGGTGACCGCGGTGATCGCGGCGGGCAAAAGGCCCAGGCCCAGAAGGCTGACCGCGGCGGAAACGCCCGCGCCAAGCGCGGTGGCGGAGATCGCCAGGTCCGCGCGCAGCGGAGCGCAAGCCGCGAGCGCGCCAACCGC
>CAZQLI010000064.1:0-9636 GCA_964594145.1 uncultured Sphingomonas sp.
TGGGCACGGTCGACGCGATGCAGTTCCTTCTCGACAAGATGAAGGACGCCAAGTCGAACGAGGATTTCTTCGCCTCGATGAATCAGTAGGAACAAAATTTTCCTGTCGCGACTTTGAAGCGGCATAGTTGCTGAAGGGGTTGGAATGCTGGAGATGCTGCTGGCCGCTGCGGCCGGGACGACCGCAACGGGGTTCGGCGGGCCGCTCGATATATGGGCTGCCATTGTCGAGGACTTCTCCAACATCACCGAGCCGGCGGCTTTCTCGGCCTTCCTGCAGGTGCTGATGATCGACCTCGTCCTCGCCGGCGACAATGCGATCGTGGTCGGTGCTCTCGCGGCGGGGCTCCCCGCCGAACAGCGCCGGAAGGTGATCTTCATCGGCGTCATTGCGGCGCTGGTGCTTCGAATCCTCTTCGCGCTCATCGTCACCCAGTTGCTGCAGATCATCGGCCTGATCCTGGTCGGTGGCCTGCTGCTCCTCTGGGTGGCCTGGAAGATGTGGCGCGAGCTTCGTCACGCTGGCGAAAGCCACGGGTCCCCGGAAGTGTTCGGAGACGAGCACAGCGGCCTGAAGCCGGCGAAAAGCTTCGCCGGTGCTGCCTGGGCGGTGGCGGTTGCCGACGTCAGCATGAGCCTCGACAATGTGCTCGCGGTCGCCGGTGCAGCGCGCGACCATCCCGGCATCCTCATCGTCGGCCTTGTCTTTGCAGTCGCGCTGATGGGCCTCGCTGCCAATATCATCGCCAAATATATCGAGCGCTATCGCTGGATCGCCTATCTCGGCCTTGCCGTGATCCTGTGGGTCGCCGTGAAGATGATCTACGAGGGCTGGGTTGACCCGAACGTGGGGCTCGGCCGCCTGTTTGGCTGATGGCCGGAGCCGGCCTGAACGACACGATCATCGCCTTGTCGAGCGGCCGGCCGCCAGCGGCCATCGCCGTCGTGCGGGCAAGCGGGCCCGAGGCCCTTGCTGCCGCTGCCACCATCGCGGGAGACCTGCCGGGCCCGCGGCACGCGTCCCTGCGGAGGCTCGTCGACCCCCGGGACCAGGCCCTGATCGACGAGGCGCTGGTCCTTCGCTTCGACGCACCGAACAGCTCAACGGGAGAAAATGTCGTTGAGTTTCAATGTCATGGCGGGAGGGCCACGGTCGATGCGCTGATCGCCGCGCTTCTGTCGCTTCCAGGGATGAGGATGGCCGAACCGGGCGAGTTTACAAGGCGCGCGCTGTCCAACGGCCGGATCGATCTCACCGAAGCGGAAGGTCTTGCCGATCTCCTGCTGGCCGAGACAGAAGTCCAGAGGCGCTCCGCGATGGCGAGGGCGGGAGGAGCGCTTCGTGCGCGGCTCGATCCCTGGCGCGAGCGACTGCTTGGCCTTGCGGCGCGCGCCGAGGTCGCAATCGACTATGTCGACGAGGAGGACGGGACGCTTGCGCTGGACCATCTGCTGGCGGAAATGCGGACCCTCGCCGGCGAGATGGACCAGCTGCTCGGTTCGCCTCGAGTAGAGCCGCTCCGTGACGGGGTACGGGTCGTCGTTGCCGGTCCGCCCAACGCAGGCAAGTCGAGCCTCGTCAATGCCCTCGCCCAGAGCGACAGGGCGATAGTCACCCATATTGCCGGGACGACCCGTGACGTCATCGAAGTGCCGCTTGCAATCGAGGGCATTCCCTTCGTCCTCGTCGATACCGCCGGGTTGAGGGAATCCGAGGACGTCGTCGAAGCATTGGGGATCGGACGCGCAAGAAGCGAGGCGGAGCGCGCGGACCTGCTGCTCTGGCTTGGGCCGCCAGGGGAAGCGCCCCTCCATGACCATTTGCTGCAGGTTCACGCCAAGTCCGACCTCGAAGGCGCTGGGACGGGCCTCGCAGTTTCGTCCGTCACCGGCGAGGGACTCCCCCGGCTGATGCGCCATTTGGTGGAGGAGGCAAGGCGATTGCTTCCGCGCGGGGACGAGATCGCGCTCGATCGCAGGCAGCACGAACTGCTTGGCTCGGCCAAGGCGGCACTCGAGCGGGGCGCGATGCTGGACGATCCCGTGCTGGTCGCGGAAGAGCTTCGAAACGCCCGCTCGGCGATTGACCGGATCAGCGGACGAGCAGGTGTCGAGGAGCTGCTGGATGCGCTTTTCGGGCGCTTCTGCCTTGGCAAATGACATTGTTTCACGTGGAACATTGAGCCTCGAACCACCTCTCTGTATGGGCGGCCGCAATGTTTGATGTGCTGGTCATCGGCGGCGGTCACGCCGGATGCGAGGCGGCCTGTGCCGCCGCGCGTCGCGGCGCGCGCGTTGGACTTCTCAGTTTTCGCCTCGACGACCTCGGCCAGATGAGCTGCAACCCTTCCATCGGCGGCGTCGGGAAGGGCCATCTCGTTCGCGAGATAGACGCCATGGGCGGAATCATGGCCGAGGCCTCCGACCGCTCGGCGATCCATCGCCGGATGCTGAACGCAAGCAAGGGCAGCGCGGTTCGTGGCCCCAGGGTCCAGGCCGACCGCAAGCTCTACCGCGCTGCGGTTGCAGAGCTGGTATCGGCGGGCGGGGTCGAGGTCGTCCAGGGAGAGGCGATCTCCATTCGGATGGAAGGAGGATCCGTCCAGGCTGTCGTCCTTCGCGATGGGACAATGATCGAGTCCCGCACGGTCATCCTGACCACCGGCACTTTCCTTGGAGCGACCATGTTCCGCGGCGAGGAACAATGGGTGGGCGGAAGGCTCGGAGCCGACGCAGCCACCGACCTCGGCGCGCAGGTGCGGGAACTTGGCCTGGCCGAGGGCAGGTTGAAGACCGGAACGCCGCCGCGCCTCGACGGCGCGACGATCGACTGGTCGCGGACGGTGGCCCAGCCGAGCGACCGCGAGGCCTGGACGATGGCGATGGCTCCGAACCCGAGCCCGCGACCCCAGCTGTCGTGCGCCATCACCCGCACCAACCAGCGAAGTCATGACGTCATTCGTTCGGGCCTTGGCCGTTCGCCGCTTTTTTCCGGGGCGATCGAGGGCAGGGGGCCACGCTATTGCCCGTCGATCGAAGACAAGGTCCAGCGATTTGGCGACCGGGACGGTCACCAGATCTTTCTCGAGCCCGAGGGGTTGGACACGCGGCTGGTCTACCCGAACGGAATCTCGACATCGCTTCCGGCGGATGTCCAGGAACAGCTTGTCCGGACAATTGCAGGTCTCGAGCGGGTCGATATCGTGCAGCATGGTTATGCCGTTGAATATGAGTTCGCGGACCCCCGGCGCCTCGATCCCACCCTGCAGCATCGCGAGGTGCAGGGATTGTTCTTTGCTGGCCAGATCAATGGCACCACCGGTTATGAAGAAGCGGCCGGACAGGGACTGGTTGCGGGCCTCAATGCTGCCGCGCTGGCGCTCGACCTGGACCAGGCCCGCTTTGACCGGGGTACAAGCTATATCGGCGTCATGATCGATGACCTGACACTCCAGGGGGTAAGCGAGCCGTACCGCATGATGACGGCGCGATCGGAATATCGCCTATATCTTCGCGCCGATAACGCCATATCACGGCTCGGTCCGATGGCGCTTGACCTCGGAGTGCTAAGCCCGTCGCAGGCGGAGCGGGTCAGCAAACATCTCGAGGCCAAGGCTGTCGCCAGCGAACTGCTCTCGGCAACCGCGACGGGACTCGAACTGGGAATTTCCGACCCGGCACGTCGGACTCTGGCCGAATGGGTCCGACGGGCCGACGTTGCCCCCTTGGTGAAGGAAAGGATGCCGGGTGGCGCCGCCGTCGAGGAGGCGATCGACGATGCCATTTATGCTCCCTATCTCGAGCGTCTTGATGGCGAGTTGCAGGCGCGAGAGCGGGACCGGCGCATGATGATTCCGGCCAGCTTCAACTTCTCGTCGGTTCCAGGACTATCGAACGAGATGCGGGAAAGGCTGTCCGAAGCCGGGCCTTCCGACCTTGACCAGGCTTCCCGCGTCGCTGGCGTTACTCCGGCGGCGCTCTCGGCGCTCCACTTTGCATTGTCCCGCGCTGCCGCATGATCGGCGCGGGGGAGCTTCAGGCACTTGGAGAAATGCTCGGAAGGGATGTTCCACGTGAAACATCCCGCAAGCTGGAGCGCTACGTCGCCCTTCTGCTCGAGGAAAACCAGAGGCAGAACCTGATTGCATCGGGAAGCATCGCGTCCCTGTGGAGCCGGCATATCCTCGACGGTGCCCAGCTGCTTGCCCTCGGTGGGGAAAAGGGAAATTGGCTGGACATTGGTTCGGGCCCTGGCCTCCCGGGGCTCGTCATCGCGATCCTCGGCGGTCGGCCAATGACCCTCAACGAGCCGCGCCGGCTACGGGCCGACTTCCTGCGCCGGGTGATCGATGACCTCGAGCTGGACGAGGTCGAGGTGGCCGAGTGCAAGGTCGAGCGGCTCTCCGGTTCCTTCGACAAAATCACGGCACGAGCAGTCGCCAGGCTCGACCGGCTCTTCGCCATGGCGTGCCATTTGGCTCACAGCGAGACGAAATGGGTACTTCCCAAGGGTGAAAGGGCAGAATCGGAACTGGATGAAGCTCGCCGGACATGGCAGGGTAGCTTCCACCTGGTGCCTAGCCGAACGCATCCCGCGTCGGCTGTGGTCATCGCCGAACATGTCAAGCGGAGGGGGAAGCGATGATTCGTGTCGCAGTCGCCAATCAGAAGGGCGGGGTCGGCAAGACCACCACGGCCATTAACCTGGCGACGGCACTTGCTGCCACTGGCTGGCGCGTGCTGCTGGTCGATCTCGACCCGCAGGGCAATGCGTCGACGGGGCTCGGCGTCAGCCGGTCATCGCGTGAAAAGTCCACCTACGACGTGCTCCTGGGCGAAGCCTCGCTCGGTGATGCTGCAGTCGCGACCAAGGTACCGCGACTGGACCTGCTGCCTGCAACGGTCGACCTGTCCGGAGCCGAGGTCGAGATGGTGGCGATGGACGACCGGACTCACCGGCTCTCGCAGGCGTTCGACGAAGCTCCGAAGGGGCGCTGGGACATCTGCCTGCTGGATTGCCCGCCGTCGCTCGGGCTTTTGACGGTGAACGCTCTGGTGGCATCGCGGCAATTGCTGGTGCCGCTCCAGTGCGAGTTCTTCGCGCTGGAAGGTCTTAGCCAGCTGCTGCAGACGGTGGAAAGAATCCGCTTGGCCTATAACCCCAGCCTGTCGATCCTCGGCGTCGCTCTGACCATGTTCGACCGGCGCAACAATCTTTCCCAGCAGGTAGCCGAAGACGTCAGGGCATGCCTTGGCACCTCCGTGTTCGACACGGTCGTTCCCCGGAACGTCCGGCTTTCCGAGGCGCCGAGCCACGGGCTTCCGGCACTGATCTATGACCTGAAGTGCCCGGGGTCGGAGGCCTATATTCGCCTGGCCCGCGAGATCATTGGTCGCCTGCCGCAGCCGGCAGCTGCAGCATGAAGAAGGCCACCGGTCTTGGGCGGGGCCTCAGCGCCCTCATCGGCGAAGCACCGGCAGTCGCGCGCGCCGAGGCTGCCGGAAGCAGCGTCAGGATGGTCGAGGTCGCGCGGATCCGTCCCAATCCCGCCCAGCCGAGAAAATTGTTCGACGACCAGGCACTTGCCGACCTTGCCGCGTCAATCGCCGAGCGCGGCGTTCTGCAGCCGATCCTGCTGCGGCAGGTCGACGATGGTTTCGAGCTGGTCGCCGGTGAGCGCCGCTGGCGTGCGGCGCAGAAGGCCCGGTTGCACGAAATCCCTGCAATCATCCGCGAGTTCGACGAGGAGTCGCGCGCGGAAGTGGCGCTGATCGAGAATATCCAGCGGGAAAATCTCAACGCGATCGAGGAGGCCGAGGCCTATCAACGGTTGATCGAAGGCTATGGCCACAGCCAGGAAGTGGTCGGGAAGCTGGTTGGCAAGTCGCGCAGTCACGTTGCCAACCTGCTGAGATTGCTCGATCTTCCTGACCCGGTACGCCAAATGCTTTTGCGTGGCGATATCAGTATGGGCCATGCCCGGGCGATCGCATCGGCTCCGGATCCCGAGGCTCTCGCCAGGCAGATCATTTCCGGTGACCTCTCGGTGCGCCAGGCCGAACACCTGGCACGCGATGCCCGGCCGGTGGAGGAAAGCAAGGCCAACGGGAAAGCCTCCCGCCGCACCATGGATGCCGACCTCGAAGCACTTGAGCGCCAGCTCGGTGACCTCCTCGGCCTGCGTGTCAGGGTATCGCATGGGAAGAGTGGCGGGCAGGTGGCGCTGCATTACAGCACGCTCGACCAGCTCGATCTCATTTGCCAGCGGTTGAGCGGCGAGCCAATCTAGCGCTTATCGCCCGCGGCCAGCGGCGCGGGCCAATGTCACAAGCGTTTCGCCGAGGGCGGATTCGTCGGCGACAGGCCGGAGCATGATCTGACGCTCGACCGCCGACACGCGTAATGCCGCTTCTGCCAGGCGGCTCGCTGACCAGCTGGTCAGCAGCTTCTGGACCAGGGGTTTATCCTTCCAGAACAAGGCCTTGCCCATTGACGTCATGACGGCATCAACGCGTTCGCCGCGCTCGACCCGTGCCCGCAAGGGCGCGATCATCAGCAGCCGGCGCTGAAGGGCCCTGAGGATCGGAATGGCTTCCGAGCCGCCGTGCGGAAGCCGCGAAAGCTCGTCGAGGAGCTCGGCCATGTTGCCCGACAGTGCAAGGTCACCAAGCCGCATCAGGTCAGCTTCGGCGCAATCCGCTCCAAGCTCGTCGAGCGTGTCGGGACCGAGTTCCCGCGGCGTTTCGGGGCTTGCGCCTAGGAAAAGCGCAAATTTTTCAAGTTCGCGGGCAGCAACTGCCTGGTTCCCGGCCGACGAGGCCGCGATGCGCTGGGCAACATCGGGCGACAGCTTGAGACCCTGCTGGGCGCCGAGGCCGGTGACGAGCCGCTCGAGATCGCGCGCATCGGGGAGATAGCTCACCAGGGAAAGGGCGGCTGGATCGCCGTCGGCAAGCTTGAGGAGGGCCGATGTCTTGCGGAGCGCTCCTGCCACCGCAATGACGGGATTCTCGCAGGCGGGCGCCTCGAGGAGGGCCGCGACCGCCTCGGCAATCTCGTCGCCGGCCGGCTCAATCCAGATCGCGCGCCGGCCGCCGAACATCGAGATCGCGCCTGCCTCCGCGGCGAGGCCTGCCGGGTCGGCCTTGAGCGACGCGCCGGCAAGGACCGACTTTTCCGAGTCCAGCCCCTTCAGCAGCCGTTCTGCAAGCGCCCTTGAACCTGCCTCGTCCGCGCCGTGAAACAGGTAGAAACGAACCGCGGGATCGGGCTGGTCGAGCGCCCGGCCAAGGCCCGCCCTGGCGATCTTCATGGCGTCTTCTGGTTGCGCATGAACAGTGCAAGCCGCGAGACCATCTGGTCGGCAATCACCAGTGCAAGCCGCTCCTGCGCCGTCTGCTCGGCAGCGATCGTCGCATATTCCGAGCTCACGACGTCAATGCCGGCGTCGGACCCCGCCGTCGCATCGAGTACCACGCGCCCGGTTCCGAGCTCGACAAGCCGGTAGCGCGCCCGAAGCGTCCGGCGCTCGCGAGTCACCGCCGCGTCGCCACGAATGCCAAAGGCCGTGAGGTCATCGTCGAGCTCGACCTCAAGGCGATATGCGGGGTTTTCCGCTTCTCCGCCCAGCCGATCGACCAGCGCGTTTCGGACCAGCCATCCGGCGCGCTCGGGGATTGGAGCGACCATGACCGATGATAGACTTGTCGCCACAATCCCCGATCCGCCGCCGGCATACATTGGCCGAAGGCCGCAGCCGGAAAGCGCCAGGAGCAGGCCAAGGGCGATCGCGCGCATCATGCGACGATATTGACCAGCCTGTCAGGAACCACAATCACCTTGCGCGGCGCGCTTTCGCCGAGCTGTGCCCTTATCCTGGGCAGGGCGAGCGCCGCCTGCTCGGCATCGTCCCTGGCGGTGCCGCGCGGAAGCATCATCGTCTCGCGAAGCTTGCCGTTGACCTGGACCGCGATGGTCACCTCGTCGTCGACGAGCATCGCCGGGTCAAACTCCGGCCAGGCCGCTTCGGCGATGAGGCCGGATTCGCCCCGAGCGGCCCATGCCTCCTCGGCGAGATGCGGTGCGCCGGGGGCGATAAGCAGCAGCAGGGTGCGGATCGCCTGGTCGCGGGTAGCCGACGGCTGCGCCCGCTCGATGGCATGGGTGAGTTCGTACAGCCCGGCTACCGACTTGTTGAACTGCAGCGCCTCGATTGCTTCTCCAACGGCGGCAATCGTCCGGTGCGTCTTCTTGAGGAGATCAACGTCCTCGCCCTGGTTTCCACCGGGAGACTGGGCAAGCCGCCAGACCCGCTGAACAAAGCGGGCAGCACCCTCGATACCGCTCTCGGACCATTCGAGGTCACGCTCGGGCGGGCTGTCCGACAGCATGAACCAGCGAACGGCGTCAGCCCCATGCTTGTCGAGGATCGGCTCGGGATCGACCGTGTTCTTCTTCGACTTGGACATTTTCTCGACGCGGCCCCGCCGGACGGGCGTGCCACTTGCCCGTTCGATGAGCTCGCCATCGGCGCCGACCTCGATCTCCGAAGGGTTCAGCCAGCGCCCGTCAAGGCTGAGATAGGTCTCGTGAGTCACCATTCCCTGGGTAAACAGGCCCTGGAACGGCTCCTTTACCGAGATCTTGCCCATGCGCTCGAGGGCCCGGGTCCAGAAGCGGGCATAGAGGAGATGCAGGATCGCATGCTCGACGCCACCGATATACTGGCCGACGGGCAGCCATTTCTCGGCTTCCGCCGGGTCGAAGGGCCGGTTGTCCGGCTGGCTTGCAAAGCGAATGAAATACCAGCTGGAATCAACGAAGGTGTCGAGCGTATCGGTCTCGCGGCGGGCCGGGCTTCCGCAGCTCGGGCAATCGACCTTGCCCCAGCTCGGATGCCGGTCGAGCGGGTTTCCAGGGATGTCAAAGTTCACGTCCTCGGGAAGAACGACCGGCAGCTGCTCGCGCGGAACGCCAACGGGACCGCAGCTGTCGCAATGGATCACCGGGATCGGCGTGCCCCAGTAGCGCTGGCGCGAAACGCCCCAGTCGCGGAGCCTGTACTGGGTCTTTCCCTTGCCCCAGCCGGCGGATTCGGCCCGGCGGATTACCTCGGCCTTTGCCTCCTCGCTGGTGAGGCCATCGAGGAAGCGGGAATTGACGGCGATGCCGGGATCGGTTTCCGCCTCGGTGACCGGTTCCGATGCGCCGGCGGCGCTAGCTGCGACCACCCTCAGGATCGGCAGGTCATATTTCCGGGCGAACTCGAAATCGCGCTCGTCGTGGCCGGGAACGCCGTAAAGCGCGCCGGTGCCATAATCCATCAGCACGAAGTTTGCGATCCACACCGGCAGGCGCCAGCTGCTGTCAAACGGATGCACCGCCTCGAGGCCGGTGTCGAAGCCGAGCTTTTCGGCGGTTTCTATCTCGGCAGCGCTGGTTCCACCGGCCCGCGCCCGGGCAATGAACTCGGCGACGTCGGGACGCTGCTCGGCAAGCGCCTCGGCGAGCGGATGGCCGGGCGCGATGGCAACGAAGCTTGCACCGAAAATCGTGTCGGGCCGAGTCGTGAAGACGTCGATGTCGCAGATGCCGCCCGGAGGATTGGTCGAGAGCCGGAAGCAGAACTGCAGGCCG
>CAZQLI010000065.1:0-6143 GCA_964594145.1 uncultured Sphingomonas sp.
GGCGTGGAAGTCGACGTTGTGCATCATCACGCTGTCGTCGGCATTCTTCAGCGTCACCTCGACGGTGTCGCCGACCCGGACCCGGATGAATGGCCCTGGCACCTGGTTGTTGAAGGTCCAGTAACGATAGCTGGTCCCGTCATCGAGCTGGCCGGTCACCTCGGTAGTGTCAAAGTGGACCTTGACGGTTTGCGGCCCGCGCGCGCCGATTGGCGCTGGAAGGTCGGCCGGATCACGGACGATGTCGACGATCGCGCTCGACCCCGCGGCCGCGACCTGGTGCGATGCATGGTCCTGTGCGATCGCTGGCCCCGCAGCGAAAAGCGCCGCCGCACCGGTTGCGATCAAGAGATGCCGTTTCATGGATGACTGTCCTTACGAGTTGAACCGTGCTGGAATTAGCTGGCCCGGGACGGCGGCAATTTGCGCCGCATCAAAAAGGCTGTGCCGCCGCGGGATTTGATCTGGATCATCGCTGCTCATCCTTCCGCCAGCTGGCCCAAGCGGGCCCGGTCGATGATCCGGAAGGACTGGCGGCTGGTGAGCTGGATCACGCGGGCCACTTTGAGCGCGCTGATCTCACGGCTGACCGTCTCGATACGAAGGCCAAGATAATCGCCGATGTCCGCCCTCGACATTGGAAAGTCGATTTCCGAGCCGCCCGGAAGGGAATGGCAGCGCCCGGCCAGCATCAGCAGGAAGGAGGCGATCCGCTCGGTGGCGGTCTTGCGTCCAAGGAGGACAAGCTGCTGCCTTGCCGCGGCGAGCTCGTGCGCCGCGACCGCGTAGAGACGGCGCTCGAGCAGCGGATGGCGGGCAATGAAGTCGTCAAAGTGCCTGCGCGAGAATTTGCAGAGGGTCGAGGGAGAAACCGCCTCGGCCGTGAAAGCATGCTCCTCTTCCATGGTGATTCCGAGGAAATCGCCCGGGAAAAGGAAGCCGGCGATCTGCCTGCGACCATCGGGGAGAAGCTTGGACAGGCGCAGGAGCCCGCTGGTGAGGCTGTAGACATTGGCTGCTTCGTCGGCTTCGAACACGACGGTGTCGCCGGCCGCATAATGGACCGATGGCCCGCCTTCCTTGAATTCGCGTAGCGCTGCTGACTCAAGGACGCCGCAGACCGCGAGCTCGCGTACCGCGCAGTCGAAGCAGGGGTGGTCAGACTCCAGTTCGGGAAGAGTGGATGCCTTCGTGGCCATGCCCATCATTGGTCCTCGCGAAAAAAATCTGGGGCATGTGAGGCAGATCAAAGACTGGACTGCCGCCCCGGTGGATAAGCGGATACATGGCAGTCCAGACCTCCTATAAGCCGCAATTCTACGTAGATGCCGTGACCCCGGCCCAGGCGGACGATGCCTATCCCCTCATCCGCGCGATCGCTCCCGAGGTTACGGTCGAGGGCTGGCGCGACTATGTGCAGCGCCGCTACCGGATGGGTGGGCTCCTCGGGCTGCACTCGGCGACCGATGGCATCGTGGGCCTGCTGAGCTACAGGCTCGGCGAACGGATGCGCCACGGCCTGGTGCTGGCGCTCGACGATTTCGTGACCTTCGAGCTCAGCCATGCAGCGCCCGGCAGGAAGGCACTGCTCGCCGCGGCGGAGCGGCTTGCACTCGACCTCGGCTGCACCGGACTTGAACTGCGGCTCTCCGCCAGGGGCTTCGCGGAAATGGACGGGGCAAGGGCACAGGGCTGGACGTCGCTCGGGCTTTCCCTCGACTCCGTCATTTTCGTAAAGACACTTTCCCCGGCCAACTGAGGGGTGCAGGAGCTAGCCCGGCCTCAGTAGCCGGTGTAGCGGCCCGGCCGGTGGAAGACGATCAGCACTCCGGCGACCGACACCGCGCTTAGGATCGAAGCGGAGATCATTGCAGGGCCCATGTGAAGGAGCGGGAGGGCCGAAGAGACTATGAGAATATCTGCTGCAAGCTGGGTCCTGCCGACATTCCATCCGCGGCTTTTCTGGAGTGCGAGTGCAAGCATTCCTATGCCGCCGATCCCCACCTGGTGGCGGGCAAGGATCAGGAGGCCGGTTCCGATCACCGAGCCGCCGAGCACGGCCGCCAGGAAAATGTTCCTTCCTTCGAGCACGAAGGCCTCCGGAGCAATGATGGCCAGGCCCGACAGGAGCAGGTTGGCACCAACTGCCTTGAGCATGGCACCGCGGCCCATGGACCTTGCTGCAACCAGGAAGAAGGGAATGTTGATCAGGGTGAACAATAGGCCAGCTGGCAGCGGCACAAGATAGGATATGAGGAGCGCGAGGCCGGCCGTTCCACCCGTCACCATCCCCACCGACTGCAGCCAGGCCAGCCCGATCACGATCAGGGTGCAGCCGGTCAGCCAGGCATAGCCATCCTCGAACAGCGTATGCCGCGAGGGCTCTGCAAATGTCCCGTCGTAACCGGAACCCAATGGCGCATGACGTTCGTCAGAAATCGAGCCTGTCCTTTTTCATTCATGGTCCGGCAAAAGGACCGGGCCCGGGCATCGCCCTGCAAAATGCCCGATACCGGTCCGGAAACGAACTTGGATGATCTGCATCAAAATCCCTAGGGTGGTTTTGCTCTAGGATGGGCGAATATCCAGTCGATGGAGGCAAGGCTGCAGACGCGAGGAGAGCAGATGCTGGCACTGCGCCGCGCCCGGGAAGCGGCTGCTCCACCGATCCTGCGTGGCGGTTTTCGTCCGTTCTTCCTCGGAAGCGCGGCCTGGGCCGTTATCGCATTGTCCCTCTGGGTCCTCGCCCTGTCCGGTGTCATCTCGATGGAGTCGGCATTCGATGCGCTTGCCTGGCACCGGCACGAGATGCTGTTTGGCTTTGCCGGGGCCGCGATCGCGGGATTTCAGCTGACCGCGATTCCCAACTGGACCGGGCGATTTCCAGTGAACGGCCCGCCGCTGGCAGCCCTCTTTTCCCTGTGGCTTGCCGGCAGGATCGCGGTCCTTTTCTCAGGCTCCGCGCCGATACTGGCCGCGGTCGTCGACTCCAGCTTCTTCGTCGTGCTCGCAGCGGCGGCGATCCCCGAGGTCATCGCCGCCAAGGGCCGGAGCATGCCCACCATTCTCCTGATGCTGCTGCTGGCGACGGCCAGCCTGCTCGATCACTGGGCAGCAGCCGGGGGGCCAGTTGACCCCGAATTTCCCTCCAAACTCGCCATCGCGATCGTGACGCTGATGATGGCGATGGTCGGCGGAAGGATCATTCCGTCATTCACTCGCAACTGGATGGCCAAGCGGCGGATCGTCGAGGGCCAGCCCGGCCAGCCGGGCCGGTTCGACCTCGCAGCGAACATCGTGACCATCGTGGCTCTGCTCGGCTGGCTCGCCGCGCCCGAGGGCTTCCTGGCTGCCGTTTTGCTCGGAGCAGCGGCCTTGTTCCAGGCGGCCAGGCTCGCACGGTGGAAGGGCTGGAAGGCGGCCCGTGACCCGCTCCTTTTCGTGCTTCACCTGGGCTATGCATGGATTCCCGTCGGCCTTGGGCTCCTGGCGGTCAGCCAATTGCACCAGGGTCTTCCCCGTTCCGCTGCAATCCACGCCCTTACCGCCGGCGCCATGGGGACCCTTATCCTGGCCGTCATGACCCGATCGAGCCTCAGCATGACCGCACGCAAGCTGGAAGCTGGCCCTGCTACCATTCTCATCTATGCGCTGGTGACGCTCGGCGCGGCGCTTCGGCTGGCCGCGGCCACTTCGCTCGTGGAATACCAGGTCGGCATCGAGGCTGCAGCCATCGCCTGGGGATCAGGCTTCCTGCTTTTTGTCTTCGCCTATGGGCCGATCCTGTTCGCGCCGAGGCTTGGAGAGAAAAGATGACCCGGTCCTCACCGCTGACCGGCGGCGCCCCAAGCGGTCTGGCCGGCACTTTCCAGGGCCCAATGGAACATTCGCCATCGACCCTCGGTTTGGTCCTTCATGAGTGCGGCGGGATCCTGGCAGGGCAGCACCACCTCCCTCGAGCGCGACACCGGCAGCAATATGCATTCCTGCCTGCCCGCATTTTCCTCCCCCACCAGCCAAGGCGTTGCGCCGGCTGCCAAAAATGGCGTGGGCTTGACCCCCTCGGGAAGATTGTCTGAACTATGACCCAGGCGACCCCGCTCACCCTCGGAGACGAGACTTGATGGATGAAGCGGCCAAGGCTGGGTCAATGGTCGACGGGTTCGGCCGGAAGATCAGTTACGTCCGCATCTCTGTCACGGACCGCTGCAACCTGCGCTGCCGATACTGCATGGCCGAAGAGATGCGCTTCCTGCCGAAGCGCGACATCCTCGCGCTCGAGGAAATCGTCCAGCTCGCCGAGATCTTCATTGGCCGCGGCGTAAAGCGCATCCGGCTGACCGGCGGAGAGCCACTGGTCCGGCGGGGAGTGGGGCAATTGTTCCAGGACCTTGGCAGGTTCATCGGCCATGGCCTCGACGAGGTCACTCTGACAACCAACGGCGTCCTCCTTCCACGCTTTGCGGGGCTGCTTGCCGATGCCGGCATCCGCCGGGTCAACGTCAGCCTCGACAGCCGGCGGCCGGAACGGTTCGGGCACATTACCCGCGGCGGCGAGCTTGCAAGCGTGCTGGATGGCCTGGAGGCGGCCCGCTCGGCGGGTCTCAAGGTCAAGATCAACATGGTCGCGCTGGCCGGGCTCAACGATGACGAGTTCGGCGAAATGCTTCGCTGGTGCGCCGGCGAGGGTTTCGACCTCACGCTCATCGAGACCATGCCGCTCGGCGAGGTCGAGGAGGACCGGACCTCCCATTATCTTCCCCTCGACAGGGTGAGGCGGGACCTTGAGCAGCAGTTCAGCCTGACGCCGATGCTCTCGGTCACCGGCGGTCCGGCGCGCTGTTTCGCGGTTGCCGGGCTGGGCGTCAGGCTCGGCTTCATCACCCCGCTCAGCAATAATTTCTGTTCGGGCTGCAACCGGATCCGGGTCGCGGCCACCGGGACGGTCTATGGCTGCCTTGGCCAGGACCAGAAGGTCGAGCTTCGCGATGCGCTTCGCTCCGGCGGCAGTGGAGAAGTGGACCGGCTCCTCGACCAGCTGCTGGCCGGAAAGCCGAGGGGCCATGACTTCCACATCGGCGCTCCCCGCCCGGCGGTCGAGCGCCACATGAGTGTCACGGGGGGTTGATGGGGGGACAGGCAGCATGACGCCGAACCAGTGCGAAGGCATGTTCACCGGCTTCCGGGCGGGACCTGGCAGGTGGCTCGGGGAGCCGCTTCGGTGAGCCCGCCGGCAGCCGACGTGCCCGCCGCCGGGGCGGACCGGGTCCTATGGACCAGTTCGGCTGCCTTCACTGCCTGTTTCGCGGTCTGGACGATCTTCTCGATCATCGGCCTCGGGGTGAAAGAGGAACTTGGCCTTAGCGAGACCCAGTTCGGACTTCTCGTCGGAACGCCGATCCTTACCGGCTCATTGGCCCGTGTCCTCCTCGGCGTCTGGGCCGACCAGATCGGCGGGCGCAGGGTGTTCGCCGCGGTCATGGTGCTCGCGGCGATCGCGACCTTCCTCACTTCCCTTGCCGACAGCTATGGCGAGCTGCTGATCGCAGCCCTGGGCGTCGGCATCGCTGGCGGGTCCTTTTCCGTCGGCGTCACCTATGTCTCGAAATTCTATCCTGCAGCCAAACAGGGCACTGCGCTCGGGATCTTCGGCGCGGGCAACGTCGGCGCGGCGGTAACCAAATTCCTCGCTCCATTCGTGATGGTCGCGGCCGGATGGCAGGCGGTGGCCCAGGTCTGGGCTGCGGGCCTGTTCGTCATGGCGATCATCTTCCTCCTGCTGACCAGGGAAGACCCGGACCAGCTGGCGAGAGCGCGCGAGGGGCGCAAGGCCGAGACGCTGGCGAGCCAGCTTGCCGTACTCAAGAACATCCAGGTCTGGCGCTTCTCGCTCTATTATTTCTTCGTGTTCGGCGCCTTCGTCGCGCTTGCGCTGTGGCTGCCCCACTATCTCATCGGCGTCTATGAGCTCGACATAAAGACAGCCGGCATGCTCGCCGCCTTCTATTCCGTCCCGGCGAGCCTGTTCCGCATCTATGGCGGGAAACTTTCCGACCGCTATGGCGCAAGGTCTGTCCTCTACGTGACCCTCGCCGTGTCGGTGCTCTGCACCTTCATGCTCTCCTATCCGCCGACGACCTACA
>CAZQLI010000065.1:6153-9569 GCA_964594145.1 uncultured Sphingomonas sp.
ATCATCGAGGGGACAAGGGGCCCGATCAGCTTCCGCACCGAAATGGGCCTCATCCCCTTCCTGTTCGCGATCTTCGTCCTCGGCTTCTTCATGAGCCTCGGGAAGGCCGCGGTGTTCAAGCATATCCCGGTCTATTACCCCAACCATGTCGGCGCCGTCGGCGGCCTCGTCGGGATGATTGGCGGGCTCGGCGGCTTCGTCCTGCCGCTCGCGTTCGGCGCACTCGCCGACGTCACCGGCATCTGGACCAGCTGCTTCGTCCTGTTGTTCGTCCTCGTCACGGTGGCGCTGGCATGGATGCATTTCGCGATCCGGCAGATGGAGGCGAGCGCCAGCCGCAAGGGTACCAGCGACAAGGTTCCCGAGCTCCCCGAGATGCAGGGGCTTGGCGAACCTGGCATCACCGTTCCGCCGCGAAGGGCCGGGCCAATTGCCGACTGGCGGCCCGAGGATGCTGGCTTCTGGCAGGCAGGGGGGAGGGCAATCGCCCAGCGCAACCTCTGGATCTCGACCTATTGCCTGCTCCTGTCCTTTGCCGTGTGGATGGTCTGGTCGGTGGTGGTCGCCAGGCTTCCGGCGGTCGGATTCGAATTCAGTACCGGGCAATTGTTCTGGCTCGCAGCAGTCCCCGGCCTGTCGGGAGCGACGCTGCGCATCTTCTACGCTTTCCTGGTGCCGATATTCGGCGGCCGGCTGTGGACCACCATGTCGACCGCTTCGCTGCTGATCCCCGCCTTTGGCATCGGCTATGCAGTCCAGAACCCCAACACGCCCTATCTCATCTTCCTGGTGCTGGCGCTGCTCTGCGGCCTTGGTGGCGGCAATTTCGCCTCGTCCATGGCCAACATCAGCTATTTCTATCCCAAGAAGGAAAAGGGGAACGCGCTCGCCATCAACGCCGGTCTGGGCAATCTCGGCGTCAGCTTCATGCAGTTCCTCGTCCCAATCGTCGTGACCATGAGCCTGTTCGGTGCCCTTGGCGGTCAGGCGCAGACCGCTGCCGACGGGACCCAGTACTGGATGCAGAATGCAGGCTTCGTCTGGATCCCGTTCATCCTTGCCGGAAGCCTTCTCGCCTGGTTCGGGATGAACGACATCCTGTCGGCGAGGGCCTCCTTTGCCGACCAGGCGGCGATCTTCGGTCGGTTGCACACCTGGCTGATGTGCTGGCTCTACACCGGCACCTTCGGGACCTTCATCGGCATGTCCGCTGGATTTCCGCTACTCTCCAAGCTGGTTTTCCCGGAGGTGAACGCGCTGAGCTACGCCTTCATCGGCCCGCTGCTTGGTGCGCTATCCCGCGCCGCAACCGGATGGGTTGCCGATCGCTACGGCGGGGCAAGGGTCACTTTCTGGGTCTTCCTGGTCCAGATCGCGGCAGTCGCCGGGATGATCTTCTTCCTCGACGAGAAGAGCTTCGCCGGCTTCTTCTCGATGGTGCTGCTCCTCTTCGTTGCAAGCGGCGTCGGCAATGCCTCCACCTTCCAGATGGTGCCGGGCGTCATGGGCCACGAGATCAGCCAGGCAGAACCCGGGCTCGCCGAGCCGGCGCGGCGTCAGCAGACCGAGCGGGAATCGGCTGCCGTCATCGGCTTTACTTCCGCGATCGCAGCCTATGGCGCCTTCTACATCCCGAAGGCCTACGGCTCCTCGATCGAGCTGACCGGGACAGCCAATGCGGCGCTCTGGGGATTCATGATCTTCTATGTCAGCTGCGCGGCGCTGACATGGCTGCTGTACAGCGGACCCCGCGGAATCCTGCACGACATCGAGCGGCGGCTGGCGCCCGCCGCATCCCCCGTATCGCCAGCCTAGAAGGACCCAGCGGATGAGCCATTTCCTCGATCGCCTGACCTACTTCCGCAGAACCAGGGAAAAATTCTCGGACGGTCACGGAATCACGACGGACGAGGCGCGTGACTGGGAGGATGCCTATCGCAAGCGCTGGGCATCGGACAAAATCGTCCGGTCGACCCATGGAGTGAACTGCACCGGCTCCTGCTCGTGGAAAATTTACGTCAAGGGCGGGATCGTCACCTGGGAGACCCAGCAGACCGACTATCCGCGGACCCGGCCCGATCTTCCCAACCACGAGCCGCGCGGCTGCCCGCGCGGGGCGAGCTACAGCTGGTATCTCTACTCGGGAACGAGGATCAAATATCCGCTGGTGAGGTCGCGGCTGATCCGCCACTGGCGCGAGGCGAGGGCGAAGATGAGCCCGGTCGCCGCCTGGAAATCCATCGTCCAGGATAGCGAGAAACGCCGTGACTGGGTCGCCAAGCGCGGCCGCGGGGGATTTGTCCGGGTCGGCTGGGACGAGGTCACCGAGCTGATCGCTGCAGCCAATGCCTATACGATCCGGGAATATGGGCCGGACCGCGTCGCCGGCTTCTCGCCGATCCCGGCCATGTCGATGATCTCCTATGCAGCGGGAAGCCGCTACCTCTCGCTCATCGGCGGAAACCTGCTGAGCTTTTACGACTGGTACTGCGACCTGCCGCCATCGAGCCCCCAGACCTGGGGCGAGCAGACCGACGTTCCCGAAAGCGCCGACTGGTACAATGCCGGGTTCCTCCTCGTCTGGGGATCCAATATCCCGATGACCCGGGCTCCCGATGCCCATTTCTACTCCGAGGTCCGCTATCGCGGAGCGAAGAGCGTGGTGATCGCGCCCGATTATAACGAGGCGGCAAAATTCTCCGACATGTGGCTTCATCCCAAGCAGGGGACCGACGCTGCGCTGGCGCTCGCCTTCGGCCACGTCGTGCTTCGCGAGTTCTATGTCGACCGCCAGGTCGAATATTTCACGGACTATACCCGCAAATATTCCGACTTCCCGATGCTGGTGAAGCTGGTGGAGCGCGACGGAAAGCTGGTTCCGGACCGGCTCGTGCGGGCCGCCGACATCGCCGGCACCCTCGGTGAAACGGTCAACCCGGACTGGAAGACGGTCGCGTTCGACGAATTGAGCGGCGAACTCGTCGCACCGCTTGGCACCGCGGGCTTCCGCTGGAATGACCAGGGAAAATGGAACCTCGAGGAGAAGGACGGCCAGGGCCGCGAGGTCAGGCTCCGCCTCAGCGTCGCCGGCAGCGAGGACGCGATCGAACCGGTCGCGCTTCCCTATTTCGGCTCGACCGCGCCCCATGATTTCGTCGCCACCGAGCACGACGAGATCCTGCTTCGCAACATACCGGTAAAGCGGCTCGAATATGCCGACGGAAGCAGCGGCTATGTCGCCACCGTCTTCGATCTTTTCTGCGCCAACTATGGCGTCGACCGTGGCTTTGGCGGCGAAAATGTCGCCACGAGCTTCGACGACGATGTCCCGTTCACTCCGGCCTGGGCCGAGAAGGTCACCGGTGTTCCCCGCCAGGCGATCATCAAGGTCGCGCGCGAGTTCGCTGCCAATGCCG
>CAZQLI010000066.1:0-9544 GCA_964594145.1 uncultured Sphingomonas sp.
AGACCAGAAGATCATCTTCGGTCATGACCGCCACCTTGGAGTCTATCTCGCCAGAAAGACCTGCCGCGACATGGTGCTGTGGCCGGGCATATGCATCGTGCACCATGCTTTCAGCGAGACCGAGCTGATGAAGCTCAAGGCCCAGTATCCCGGCGCACCGGTCGCCGCGCATCCCGAATGCCCGCCGCACATCATCGAACATTCCGACCATGTCGGGTCGACCAAGTCGATCCTCGACTTCGCGATCAACAGCCCCAGCGACACGATCCTCGTCGCCACCGAGCCGCATATCATCCACCAGATGGAAAAGGCAGCGCCGGGCAAGAGATTCATCGGCGTGCCGGGGGGCGACGGCAACTGCAACTGCAACATGTGCCACTACATGGCGCTCAACACGCTCGAAAAGCTCTACGTGGCGCTGAGGGACTTAGAGCCGCGGATCGAGCTCGACGAGGAAACCATGGCCAGGGCCAGGATCCCGCTCGAGCGGATGCTCGAAATGGCCGGCCGGACGGTCGGGCAGGGCGATGTTGGAAGGCCGGTGATTTCATAAAGGCCTGGCCAAGCGGCCCGGAGATTTAGCGACCGGTCATTCGCGGCCCGGCCGGCGGCGTTCCGAACTCGAGCGGTGCGACCTTGGCTCCCACCGAGCCCTCGGCCACTTTGTCGTAGATCCAGCTTCCGACCGGCGAATAGGTGATTGCCTCGGTGAGGATGGCCCCAAGCAGCATCGCGCCGATGCCCCAGCGCCAGGCAGGATGGGCCCGGCCGTTGCGCCTGACGTCGGTCCACCAGCCGGCCGCGGGGAAGATGAGCGTCGCCGCGAAGCTTGCTTCCCAGGCCCATGGCTGGAGCAGCGGCATCGGCAGCAGCCTTCCCACCGCGGGCATCAGCAGGGTCGCCATTCCGCAGAAGTGAAGGCGCCGGTGCCACTCGGTGCGGCGGCGCATGATGATCGCGGCGCCCGAAAGGCCCGCGAAGGTCAATACGGTCATCAGGTCGAAGACGAGGAAATGCTGCGGCTTGAAGAAGAAGGGCACCGTCCCGCGCTGCACCATCACGCTGATGACGAGATAGGCCATCACAAGCATCAGCGGAATCCAGGCCGCCGCTATCCAGCCGAGCGGGCGGTGGAACTCCATCCTGCCGGTGGCCACGAAGATATTCTGGAAGAGGTAGATGAATACCCAGCCCATGAAGGTGAAGGCATGGAGGTGGACCAGGATCGGCGAGTCGAAGCTCGATCTCCCCATCGCCAGCTGGAAGGAAAAACCGGCCACGACCAGGATCGTCATGGTGATCGCGGCGCGCAGGAAGAAAGGTTCATCACCGACCGGCACGATCGGTGATGCCGAAGCGAGCGTTGCCATGGCCTGATCCCCTGTGAGCCTTTCGGGTAGCACCTATTAGCGCATCCGCGTGGCCGGTTCAAAGAACAGTGACTCAAAATCGTTAAACCCCGGGATAACAGGGGAGACGCGTTCGAGGGGGCAGGAGTGATTCCGCCGCTGGTCGAACCGTCCATTGACGACCGGTCCGGCCGGGGGCACGGTCCCGGCAAAAGCTACAACCGAGGGATTTTTTCGTTGCGTCTCATCTCGTTCGCCGCCCTTGCAGCGGCTCTCGCCTCTTCCGCCACTGCCCAGGTCGAGGATCCCTATCTCTGGCTCGAGGAAATCGAGGGGGAAAGGGCGCTTGACCAGGTCCGTCAGTGGAATGCCGCGACCGAGAAGAGCCTCGCGGCGGAGCCCGGGTTCGAGGAGCGCCGCCAAAGGGCGCTTGGCCTGCTAAACGATCCGAACCGGATTGCGATGCCGGGCGAGGTGATGGGCGATCTTGTCACCAATCACTGGGTCGACGCGAACCACAAGCGCGGCCTCTGGCGCGTTTCGCCGCTGGCCGATTATCTTGCCGGCAAGCCCAGGTGGCGAACGCTCATCGACGTTGACCAGCTCGGCAAGGCGGAAGGCAAGAGCTGGGTCTGGCACGGCGCGAGCTGCCTGCCGCCCGAATATCAGCGCTGCCTCGTCTCCTTGAGCCCGGGTGGAAGCGACGCGGACGTGGTTCGCGAGTTCGACCTTGGAACCGGCAAGTTCGTCGAAGGCGGGTTCACTCTTCCCGAGAGCAAGAACAGTGCGACCTGGGTCGACCGTGACACGCTGCTTGTCGCAATGGCCGAAGGGGCCGGCACGGTGACCCGCTCGGGCTATGCCCGAATCGTCAAGGAATGGAAGCGCGGGACCCCGTGGAGCGAAGCAAAGGTCGTGGCCGAGGCCGCGGAATCGGACATCGGGATCAGCCCCTTTGCCGTGATGGACGGCGACCTTCGCCGTGTCGCGATCAGCCGGAGCGTCGGCTTCTACGAATCGCGGCTCTCGATGCGGGCCCCGGACGGCCGCTGGGTCGACCTGCCCATTCCCGAAACGGCAGAGTTCAACGCCGTCATCGGCGGCCAGGCCATCGTCACGCTGGTCGACCCGCTGGGCTCGATTTCGCCGGGTTCGATCGTCGCCTTCGACATTCCAGCAATGCTGGCGGGCACCAGTCCGGTGCCCCGGCTGGTGATGGCCCCGACGGCCAGCCAGGCCATCGAGAGCGTCTCGGCAAGCGACAATATCCTCTGGGTGAAGGCGCTCGACCATGTCTCCGGCAAGCTGTTCGCGCTGCGGCGCCAAGCGGACGGGAGCTGGTCGGGGAAGGCAGCAGGCCTTCCTTCGAACAGCACGGTCAGTATCGCCGCCACCGCCGACCGGCAGGACATTGCCTTCGTCACCGTCGAGGGAATGCTGACCCCGACGACGCTGATGGCGGTCGACGCCGCCGGAAAGGCAAGCAGCGTTGCTTCGCTGCCCGCCCAGTTCGATGCTTCGAAGTTCACGGTCGACCAGCGCTTTGCAGTGTCGAAGGACGGAACTCGGGTTCCCTATTTCCTGGTGAGGAAGAAGGGCGTCACCAGGCCGACCGGGGCGCTCATCCACGCCTATGGCGGCTTTCGCGCCGCCCAGACTCCAACTTACCTGACCGGCCAGCCCTACCGGTCCGGACCGCTTGGCCTGTTCTGGGTGGAAGACGGCGGGGCCTATGTCCTCGCCAACATCCGCGGCGGCGGCGAATATGGGCCGCGCTGGCACCAGGAAGCGCTTCGCGAGAAGCGCCAGAACAGCTTCGACGACCTCGAGGCGGTGGCCCGCGACCTCATCCGTACCGGCGTGGCCCGCGATGACGGCATTGCCATTTCCGGTCGCTCCAACGGCGGCGTGCTGGTCGGAGCGGCAATGACCCAGTACCCCGAGCTTTACTCGGCGGTGATCTCGGGTTCGCCGCTCCATGACATGAAGCGCTATTCGCATCTCCTCGCCGGCGCGTCGTGGATCGATGAATATGGCGATCCCGACAAGCCGGAGGACTGGGCGTTCATGAAGCTTTATTCGCCCTACCAGAACGTCCGGGAAGGCGTTCGCTATCCGCCGACCTTCTTCTACCTCTCGACGAAGGACGACCGGGTCCACCCGGGTCATGCCCGAAAGATGGCGGCGAAGCTCGCCGGCTATGGCAACCGCATCTATTTCCACGAATATCTCGAGGGCGGGCACTCGGTTGGCGCCGACCGCAGCGAGGATGCGATGCGCGCCGCGCTGCTCTGGGCATTCCTCAAGCGCGAGATCGGGACTGACGGTCGCTGACGCCCTGCAAGGCGCCGGCCCCGGGCGGCTGACGGAACGGCCTTGCCCCCGAGCGGGTTGAGGGGCGGCGATGAAGCCGGACCATTCCCCCGGGGCGGGTGCCCTTGATCCACCGCGAAAGCGGCAGCGGCTTCGCGACATTTTCGGTCCCGGGCTGATCACCGGCGCTTCGGATGACGATCCCAGCGGGATCGCGACCTACAGCCAGGCAGGGGCCCGTTTCGGTTTCGCGATGAGCTGGGCGCTGGTCGCGACCTATCCGCTGATGGTCGCGGTGCAGATGATCAGCGCGAGGATAGGGCGGACGACCGGCCAGGGCATCGCGCGCAACATCGCCCGCCACTATCCGAGCTGGCTCCTTTATTGCATCATCTCGCTCCTCGTCATTGCCAACACGATCAACATCGGCGCCAACCTCGGGGCGATGGGTGATGCCACCAGGCTGCTGATTGGCGGCCCGCCCTCGCTCTACGTGCTCCTCTTCGCGCTGTTCTGCGCCCTCACCGAGGTGTTCATCAGCTACAAGCGCTACGTCCGGCTGCTGAAATGGCTGACCCTGGCGCTGTTTGCCTATGTCGCGACCCTGTTCGTGGTCAAAATCCCGTGGGGAGAAGCGCTTCGCGCTATTTTCGTCCCGCGGATCAGCCTTACGCCCGACTATGTGACGATGGTCGTCGCGGTGCTCGGCACGACCATCAGCCCCTATCTTTTCTTCTGGCAGGCCTCGGAGGAAGCAGAGGAAATCAACGGCGACCCCAGGCGAAAGCCGCTCAAGCGTTCGCCCGGGGACGGCCCCGAGGAGCTCCACCGGATCGAACTCGATACGCTCGGCGGAATGGCCTTTTCAAACTTCGTCGCTCTCTCGATAATCCTCACCGCCGCGGCAACGCTCAACGCCAACGGCATCACCGACATCGGCACCTCGGCAGAAGCAGCCGAGGCGCTGAGGCCGATTGCGGGCGACTATGCGACCATCATCTTCGCCCTGGGGATCGTCGGGACCGGTCTCCTCGCCGTCCCCGTCCTCGCCGGCTCGGCTGCCTATGCCGCCGGCGAGGGGGCGGGGCGGCCGGTCGGTCTCGACCGAAAGCCCCATGCCGCCAAGACATTTTACGGGACGATCGTCGCCGCGACGCTGGTCGGTGCAGCGATCAACATCAGCCCTGTAAACCCAATCGACGCGCTGTTCTGGGCAGCGGTCATCAACGGCGTCGTTGCAGTGCCGGTGATGGTGATGATGATGCTGATGGCGACCCGTCGCGACGTCATGGGCAGGTTCACCATTTCAGGGCCGCTCAAGTGGCTTGGCTGGACTGCGACCCTGCTGATGACGCTCGCCGTCGTGGCGATGGGGGTGCTGTCGCTTTAGGGCCCGGTTAAGCGGACCGGGCAGTGCCGGCCTCGACATCGATCACCCGGTCACCGGGATGATGCTTGTCGAGGTGGCGCTTGATGATCCTCAGGTTCCTGGTGTTGGACCGGAAGAAGAGGTCGGGGATCGCGCCGATCCAGGGGATCGCGCCCAAGAGCATGTCGAAGCCGATGTTGCCGCCCATCCGCACGAACTGCCACCTCGACATTCCGAGGTTTCGCGCTTCCCAGGCGATATAGCTTCCAAGGACCGCGGCGCTGACCGTGCCGAGGCCCGGGACGAGGTCGAGGATCACGTCGAGCCCGACCGGCTTGTTGATCCCCGGGATGACGAACATCCGCTCGAGAATGCGTTCCATCGCCTCGACCCGCTGTCGAACAGAAGCCGGGTCGGAACCCAGGCCAGGCATGTCGCGGCGCATTTTCGGCGTTCGCCCGTCGGTCAGGTCGGTCACGGCATTCCTCCTAGTCGCGGATCGCGAAGCCCGACCAACGTGTGACGTGCAAAGGGGTTCTCGGCAAATCCCGGCACACGCCCGGAGACGAGCGCCCAGCGAATCGGCGCCGCTATCGGAATGAAGACCTGCGCCCCGTCGAGCATTGCCGCCGCCTCGAGGAACAGCCGCGCGCGCTCGGCCGGGTCCCGGGTCTCGCGCGCCTGGGCGAGGAGAAGGTCGGCGTCCTCGACACAGATGTCGGCAGCCTCGCATCGGAAGTGCCGGAGGAACCATGCAGGCGAAAAGGAGGGTGCGACCTCGTCAATCCAGACTAGGTCGGCCTTGCCGGCGCTGGTCACGCGCTCAAGGTCGAGCCCGAGCGGCTCCCAGTCATAGCGGAACCTCGCAAACAGATAATCGCCGCCAGGCCCGCCGGGAAGGAAGAGGCGAAGAAGCGGCCGCTCGCCGGTCCCGAACAGCCGGAGCGCCGTCCCCGCCAGCGCCTGGCGCCGGCCCTCGGCCGGCTCGCCAAGCCAGCTGGGCTGCACGACGCCGGAAATCCCGTCCAGCCCATCCTGGAGCACCGTCGCCCGCGGCTGCAGCCCACCGACGTGGAGCCCGTCGATCAATGCCTGGCGGTCCACCGCCCGGCTCAGCAGCCGGCGCACCTCCGGGTTCTGCAACAGCTCGGAGCGCCGCGTCGGGACGAGGCCGAACAGGCCGGCCACCGGGTCGAACCGGCGCGAGCCGCGCGGTACCTTGGCCTGCCAGGCGAGGGGCAGGTCGCCGACCGTCCCGCCAAGCACCAGTTCCAGCTCGCCTTTTGTGAATGCCGCGACCAGCTTTCCTGCCTCGCCGCCCGTGATCCGCACCTTTTCCACCGGGTCCTCGGCGTCCGGGATGGAAACCCGGCGCATGATCAGCATGCCGCCGCCTTCACGCTCTTCGGCCGGAAGGGACGCGATCTCCGGCGGCGTCGCGATATGGAAGGGTCCGGTGCCGACGCTGGCACGGACGAGGCCAAGCTCGGGCTGGGCGAGGAGCTGGAGGAGGTTTGGCCTCGGGGCGCTGAGCCTGATCTCGATGACCCGGTCGGTCATGGCGAGGATCTTGGTGACCGCGCCGAGCGTGTCCTTCAGCGGGTTCGTGCTTGCCGGCCTGAGCTGGCGGTTGAGGATCCGTGCAACATCGTCCGCCCGGATCCGCCGGCCGTCAGGCCATTCGCCGGTCTGGAGCCGGAAGATGTAGCTCAGGCCGTCATCGCTGACGTTCCAGCTCTCGGCCAGCCCCGGTACGACCTGGCCGCGCTCGTCCAGCCTGACGAGGCCCTGGGCGAGGCTTGTGCGTACCACCGCCTCGCCGGTGGAAAGCGGGCCCGTTACCGTTTCGACCAGCCGCGGCTCGTCGCCGATGATCGCGACTCGCGACAGATCGCTTGCATCGCGGCCGCAGCCGGCAAGCGCCGCCGCCGCCACAATGGCTGCAGTCAATGGCCATCGGGATCTGAATGCACGCATCCCCAATGGATTTAGCCTTAAACGAGGGTTCAGCAACCACTGGATATTCCAGCCCAACTGTTTTACTGATGTAAAGCAGTGCCGCCGCGAGCGATTTTGCGCCGGAAGGGGAAAGATGGCGGAATTCCACGGTCCGGGTAGTGGCATCTGGCAGCGCGGCGGAGTCGACGTCGAAATATTGCCCGATCCATTCGCCCCGGTCGATGCAGGTCCCGAGGCGAGGCCGCCATCGGAACAGGCCCCGAAGCCCCGGCGCCGCTGGCTTCGCTGGGGGTTCAACCTTTTCGGGCTGCTTTTGCTGGCCACCCTGCTGTGGCTGGTCTTCACGGCGCCGCTTTCGAGGGCGCTTGAGCCGTTGGACGATCCCGCGATGCTCCTCGTGTCGACCGAGGGCCGGCCAATCGCCAGGCGTGGCGCCGTCAAGGACGAGCCGGTCGAGGTGGCTAAGCTCGATCCAATGACTGCCGCGGCTTTCATCGCGATCGAGGACCGGCGCTTCCGCAGCCATTGGGGGATCGATCCACGGGCGATCGGCCGCGCGATGGTCGCCAACATGAAGGCAGGCGGTGTCCGCCAAGGGGGAAGCACGCTCACCCAGCAGCTGGCCAAGACCAGTTTTCTCTCCTCCGACCGGTCGTTCGCGCGCAAGGCGCAGGAGGTGATCATCGCCTTCTGGCTCGAGGGCTGGCTGACCAAGGACGAGATCCTCTCGCGCTACCTCTCGTCGGTCTATTTCGGCGACGGGGTCTACGGCCTGCGCGCTGCTGCCCGCCATTATTTCGACCGGGAACCGGAGCGGCTCACCCTTGCCCAGTCGGCAATGCTTGCCGGCATGGTGAAGGCGCCATCGCGCCTCGCGCCCACTCGGAACCTCGCCGCGGCCCAGAAGCGCAGCAGGCTGGTCCTCCAGGCCATGGCCGACACGGGATATATTAGCCAGGCGAGGGCCGAGGCGACGAGGTCGGCGCGGCCCGTCGGAAAGAACAGCAGCGTACCGACCGGGACCTATTTCGCCGACTGGGTCGCTCCCCAGGCGTCGCGTGCCTTCGATGCCGACTATGGCGAAGTGCGAGTTCCAACCACCCTTGATGCCGACCTGCAGAGGATCGCGGTTCGGACGATCGCCAATGCCCCGATCGGCGATGCCCAGGCCGCGCTTGTCGCCATGCGGCCCGACGGCCGGGTCGTGGCGATGGTCGGCGGCCGCAACTATGGCAAGAGCCCGTTCAATCGTGCGACCCAGGCAAGGAGGCAGCCGGGGAGCGCGTTCAAGCTTTTCGTCTATCTCGCGGCGCTCCGCGCGGGGTATCGCCCGGACAGCATCATCGAGGACCGCCCGATCACCGTCGAGGGCTGGTCGCCGGGGAACAATGACGGCGTCTACCGCGGCTCGATCACGCTGCGCGAGGCCTTTGCACGTTCCAGCAACGCCGCGACCGTGCGCCTCGCGGAAATGGTCGGGCGCCAGAATGTCATCCGTGCCGCCCGGGACCTTGGGATCGATTCGCCGCTTACCGACCGGCCGAGCCTTGCGCTTGGCACCAGCGGGGTAAGCCTGATCGAGCTGACTGCAGCCTATGCCGCGGTCGCTGGAGGGCGCTACCCGGTGGAGCCGCGCGGGCTGCCGCTGGCGGAAGGGGAGCAAGAGGGCCTGGGCTCGCTGTTTGCGCGCGGCGGCAAGCTCGCCGACCGGCGGGACCGGGCGCCGATGATGGAGCTGCTCTGGGCAGCGGCCAACGAGGGGACCGGGCGAAGGGCCGCTATCTCCACTGCGACCTTCGGCAAGACCGGCACGACCCAGGAAAACCGTGACGCGCTGTTCATCGGGTTTGCCGGCGACCTCGTCGTCGGGGTCTGGGTCGGCCACGACGACAACCGCTCGCTCGGCAAGATCAGCGGCGGGACGGCGCCAGCCGAGATCTGGCGGCGGTTCATGGGCGCGGCGGTCGCCATCGACGGGCGGACCGGTCCGCCGCTTCCTGCAGGCTTCAGGATCCCGGAGCGGCGGAACGAGGCCGACAAGCGAAAGAGCCCGCTTCCCGACGAGTGGAGCGAGGGCGGCGAAACCATCCAGGCGATCATCGAACTGGTAAAGGGGCTGATCGAAGAAAACTGATCCGCGCCGGGAAAAACAGGGTTAACGAACGAAAACCGGTCGCTTTAAACCTTTTTCAACCCTTCGGGCCTTATTCCTCAGCGCAACCGACGCGTGTTCGAGCGGAGGTAAGGGAATGTGGATCCCTTTTGTGGAGCCTGAAGGAGACCAGAGATGGCGAAGTTTCTGAAGCTGATCAAGAATAACAAGGGTGCGACCGCGATTGAGTACGGCCTGATTGCCGCTCTCATTGCCGTTGCCGCGATTGCTGCGATGAGCAACATCGGCAACAGCCTTGGCAACACCTTCAACAACGTTTCGGACGAGCTCGACGGCTAAGCCCGAATAAACGTTGCACTGACGGGCGGCGGCGTCCAAAGAAGCCCCCCCGATGGGGTGTGGCCCCCGGGGCCTTGGGGTATGGTCAAGGGAAATGCGCTC
>CAZQLI010000067.1:0-9392 GCA_964594145.1 uncultured Sphingomonas sp.
AATCGTCGGCAAGCTGGATGTCCGCGAGGACGAGACCCGGCGGGTGCTGGCGGGCCTGCGCCACCGCTTCGTCGCGCGTCACCGCGACGCCGGTGACGTTGTGGCCAAGGTCACGAACGATGGATTCGATGTCCATCGCGATGATCGGCTCGTCTTCGATGATGAGCACGTCAGCATGGGTCTGGCGCTCGATCTCCTCCATCGCTTCGGCGACGAGGCTGTCGACATCTTCTGGCGATGCATCGATGAGATAGGCAGTGTCTTCGCTCGAAAACCCCTCGAGGCTGGTAAGCAGAAGTGCCTGCCGCGACAGGGGCGTTATGCGGGACAATCGTGCCTGGGCGATGCCCTCGGCGCCGCGGCTGTCGCCGGGCTCCTCGCCTTCCTCGACATTGGCGGTCGACCAGATCGCGTGAAAGGTCCGGTAAAGGCCGAGGCGCGGATCGACGTCGGTCGGAAACTCGTCGGGCTTCGCCACGATCGTCTCGAGGGTTGCGCGGACGAAGGCGTCGCCATGTGTCTGGCTACCGGTAAGCGCGCGGGCGTAGCGCCGCAGAAATGGCAGATGCGGTGAAAGTTCCTGGCCCAGCGACATGAAGCGTCACTCCCCTTGTAAAATCCGAAACAATTGTTTCGCGCCCGTTCTGGGCTGGTCATTGATACGGCGCAACCCCGTCGTCCGGCTGAAGTGCGTCGTCACTGTGACGCAACACCTTTCGCCCCGAGTATGCGTGGGTTGGAACAAAGGATTGGCGATTTGGTTTCCATTGCCAGATTCATGTCTGCCATGCGGCAATTGACGTTTGGCAGGAACCGACAGTAGGTGCTGGCGCCTTTCCCACAATCCTCAAGGGAGGCGGTTGGCTATGCGCCGCGTAACGTTATGAGGAAGGAAGTGGCGCATGCTTGCGCTCGAGGGGGATGACAGGTTGAGTGGGACGAGCAAAGCCGACAGCGACCGCGGGCGTCCTGGCTCCGGCTCTACGAAGAATAAATCCCGCAAGGACAGGCGGGGAACCGTCGGTCGCGCCCTGCGTACCGTTTATGATGATACGCTGCGTGAAGAGGTCCCGAAGGATTTCATGGATCTTCTTCGCAAGCTCGACTGAGGCTGGCACCGCGATGAAAGCCGCCTGATGGCCCGGCGGCCTTCCTTCCTTGAACGATGGCCGAGCGGCGTCATACTGCTCCTGCTGGTAACGGCCGCGCTTCTGCCGCTTGGGCTGGTCCTCGCCTGGGTTGCCCGGGAAAGCATCCAGGACACCAACCGCGCACTGGTCGAAAGCGCCGACCAGCAGGGCACGGCTGCAACCCTTGCCGTCGAAAGCCTCATTTCCCGGAACGTCCTTGCGCTCAGGATCGCTGCAAACGGGGCCCTCGCCTCACGCGCGCCTGATCCCTGCAACGCGGCAGTCCGCTCGCTCAGCGTCTCTCCCGATGTCGGGAAGCTGTTCCGGATCCGCGACGCCAGCGGCAGGCTTCTCTGCTCGGTCGGAGAATTCTCGATCGAGCGTACCGAGCAGCTGGTTGCGCCGGGGCAGGTCCTCGTCTGGGTGTCGCCGCAAAAGACCATCCAGTACCGGGTTGGCGTGGTCGACGGGATGGCGACTGGTGCGCTCACCGTCGAGGAGCTGAGGAAAGCGGTCCTCGATGCGACCGAGGGCCTCTACGGCCTTACCATTTTTGACGGGACCAACGCGCTCGAAGTCGTCAACGCCCCGTTCCCGGGCGATGGCAGCCGCCAGCGGCGCCACGGCCGTTATGAGCTGGCCGAGAACCAGATCCGTGTCGATACCGTCACCGCGATCGAAAGAACCACCATCATCGACCTGACCCTGATGCTTCTGCCGCTACTGATGTGGGTCGCCGCCGCCCTGTTGAGCTGGCTGGTGGTTCGCCGGCTCCTCCTCGTCCCGCTGGCCCGGCTGCAGCGCGCGGTCTCGGCCTATCAGCCGGACGGCGAGCCGCTCGAACTCCCCACCAAATATGGAGCAGCGTCCGAAGTCCGCGATCTTTCGATGGCCTTCGAGCGTGCCGTCAACAGGATCGAGGGAGCGGAACGGGCGGCGATCGTGGCGCTCGAGGGCCAGCGCCGGCTGGTCCGCGAGGTCCACCACCGGGTGAAGAACAACCTCCAGGTCGTCGCGTCGCTGCTCAGCATCCACGGCCGGAGCGCAGACCAGCCGGAAGCAAAGGCCGCCTATTCCGCGATCGGTCGGAGGGTCGACGCGCTGTCGGTCGTTCACCGCCACCATTATGCGGAAATGGAAGAAAACCGGGGCATCGCGCTTCGGCCATTGATTACCGAGCTTGCAGCTGACCTGAGGTCGAGTTCTCCTACCGAGGCCAGGGGGATGCGTTTCGACCTTGAGCTGGATTCGCCAAGTACCACCCAGGACGTGGCAGTCGCCGCTGCATTTCTCATCACCGAGATCGTCGAGTTCGCAATGCTCCGCCGGCCGGCGGACGCAGTGGAAATCTCGCTGCGGCGGGACGGCGACCTTTCCGCGACCCTTTCCATTTCCTCCTCCGTCCTCGTCCCGGAAGGCGCGAAGGGGGACGTTGGGAAAACCCAGTTCGAACGTATCGTCGAGGGCCTGGCACGCCAGCTGCGCTCGCCGCTCGACCGGAAGCTGGGACGTTACGCGGTCACTTTGCCGGTGTTCCCGGCGGAACGATCCTAGCGGACCCGGTAAAAAGCGACGAACTGCCCAAAATAATTTAGAATGGTGCGGAACCGAGTCGGAAAAAGGGGCGTTTAGCTGGTCGGATAGTGACCTTTTGCCCCCCCGCTCTCGCTATCCGACGAAATGGGCCCGGAATCGCCAACCCTCCCCCCCCCCGGTGGCGTTTTCGGGCCCACATTTTTATCCACCGCATCCGAAGATCCGTTTTCGCGCCGCCTGGCGCGCCAATGGGTGACCCGGATCGCCAGGATTGCAAACTCGTACAGCGCGTAGAGGGGCACCAGCATCAGCAGCATGGAGACCACGTCCGGCGGAGTCAGGACCGCCGAGATGCCGGCCGCGGCAACGATCGCGTAGCGGCGTGAGCGCGCAAGCTGCTCGCGGGTGACGATACCGGCGCGCTCGAGGACCATCAGGAGCACCGGGAGGAGGAACGCCACTCCGAACCCGAACAGGAAGCGGGTCGTGAAACTGAGATAATTGCCGATCGCCGGCAGCGCCTCCTGCGTCACCCCGCCGACCTCGCCCTCGAAGCCGAGCAGGAAGCGAAGGGCCCAGGGCATGGCGACGAAATAGGCGAAGGAGGCGCCGGCAGCGAAGAAGAAGGGCGTCATCAACAGGAACGGGAGAAAAGCCTTCTTCTCGGTCGCGTAGAGGCCCGGAGCAACGAATCTCCAGATCTGGGTCGCAAACACCGGGAAGCTGATCATCAGCGCAGCGAAGAAGGCGACCTTCACCTCGACGAAGAAGGCCTCGAAAATATCGGTGTAGATGAGCTTTCCCTGGCCTGCAGCGAGCAGCGGCTGGACGAGGACTGCAAAGATCGGCTTTGCAAAATAGAGGCAGGCGAAGAACGCCGCGAACAGCGCGACGACGCACCATAAGAGCCTTCGGCGCAGCTCGATCAGATGGTCGAGAAGCGGTGCTTTCGTCTCGTCGATATCGCTGATCATGGCAGCGGCCGATCGGATGGTGGAACCGGGTCCTCGTCGGGAGCGGCGGGCGTCTCGAGCGGAAGGGTCGGCTCGACCTCCGCCGGGACCTCCGTCTTTACCGGTCCGGGCTCGGGATAATGGGCGTCAGGCGGATATTGCGCCATGATGCGCGCATTCTCCTCGCGCCACTTCTTTTCCATTTCCTCGAGCTCGGCCTCGCGGATCACATTCTCGATACCCGAGGTGAAGTGGCGGGCGTAGCCACGCACTTTGCCGACGAACCGGCCGACCTGCATCATCACCCGCGGGAGTTCCTTCGGCCCGATGAACAGCAGTGCGACCACCGCGACGACGAACAGTTCGGATGTATCGACGCCGAACATCGGCGGTTACCCTGCAGTTGTTACTGGTTCGACCGGTCGTCGTCCGTCCTGGTCGGTTCGGCCGGGCGATTGGGCGTGATGTCGATTGGCTGCTGCCCCTGCTGTGGCGGGATCTGCCTCTGGCCCTGCTGCTCCGAGGGCTTGTCGTCATCGCTCAGGCCCTGCTTGAAGCTCTTGAGGCCCTTGGCGACGTCACCCATCATGTTGGAGAAGCGGTTGCCGCCGAACAGCAGCAGGACGATGATCGCGAAGATCAGGATATGCCAGAGGCTGAAACCGCCCATGAAATTACTCCGGTAAGAGGATTTGGCGCTACTTAGTCTTCATCGCCGTCAGTTTCCAGTTGTAGCTGGTAGACGGCATCGTCCAGCGGGTCGAGCAGTCCCGCCGCCTTGAGATCGTCGATCCCGGGCAGGTCACGTCTCGACGACAGCCCGAAATGGGTCAGGAAGTCCCCGGTCGTCGCATAAAGCAGCGGCCGGCCGGGCGACTCCCGCCGTCCGGCGGTTCGGACCCAGCCCGCCTCCATCAGGACGTCGAGCGTGCCTTTCGAGATCTGGACGCCCCGGATCGCCTCGATCTCCGCGCGGCTGACGGGTTCATGATAGGCGATGATCGCAAGCGTTTCGGTGGCGGCGCGCGACAGGCGGCGGCTGTCCTCGCGGGTCCTTCGAAGGATATGGGCAAGGTCCGGCGCGGTCTGGAAATGCCAGCGTCCGCCGCGCTCGACCAGTTCGATCCCGTGCCCGGAGAAGCGCTCTCGCAGCGCCTCGAGCCCGGCCGCGATATCGGCTTCGCCGACATGGGCGGCGATCTCATCCGGCGTGAGCGGCTGGTCGGAAGCGAACAGAGCTGCTTCTATGGCGCGTTCCAGCTCGTCCATCAGGCCGCTGCCCTTCGCACCAGAAGGTCAGCAAAAGGGCCTTCCTGCTCGAGCTGGAGCTTCCCCTGGCGGGCGAGTTCCAGAGCCGCGACAAAACTGCTTGCAAGCGCAGATTTTCGATACTGGGGATCGGCGGTGGCCGGAAGGAATGCCTGGAGGCTGGTCCAGTCGAGTGCCTGGCCAAGCAGGCTGGATACACGCTGGATCGCGTCCTCGAGCGTCATGACCGCACGGTGGGCGACGACATGCATCGCCGGCGCTGTCCGTGCCTTGACCTGCCCGTAGGCGGCGAACAGTTCGAACGGCGTCACCTGCCAGGCCGCCTTGCGCACCAGCTTCAGCCCCTCCGGCTGACCCCGCAGGAAGACGTCGCGGCCCAGCCGGTCACGGCCCATCAGCCTTGCGCCTGCCTCGCGCATCGCATCGAGCCGCTGGAGCCTGAGCTGGAGACGCAACGCCAGTTCCTCCGGCGAGGGGTCGATGTCGGGATCCTTGGGAAGCAGGAGGCAGCTCTTGAGGTAAGCAAGCCAGGCGGCCATCACCAGGTAATCGGCCGCAATTTCGAGGCGAAGCGACCGCGCTCCCTCGATATAGGCCAGATATTGCTCGACCAGCGCGAGGATCGAGATCTGGTGGAGATCGACCTTCTGCTGGCGGGCGAGGCTGAGCAGCAGGTCGAGCGGCCCTTCCCAGCCCTCAATGCTGAGGCTCAGCGTCTGCTCGGCGCGTGACACTGCAATCTGGAACTCTTCGGCCATGAGCCCGAGCCTATGCCGCTTTTCAGACCAAGGCCAGCAGCGCATCGCGCTTGGCGATCGCCTCGGCAAAATCCATTTCGTCGTCGGGCGTGAAGCGCATCGCCATCGCCCGGGCGAGGCGCGCCGCGCTCTCGGGCGAGAGCTCGCCGACCGCTTCGGCGACCAGCAGCATATTCTCCATCTTCCCGTCGCAATGGAGCGCGACATCACAGCCGGCAGCGACGCAGGCGGCAGCGCGCTCGCCATGGTTGCCCGCCAGTGCCTCCATCCCGATGTCGTCGCTCATCAGGAAACCCTCGAAGCCGATGCGCTGGCGAATGATTTCGCTGATGATGAACGGTGACTGGGAGGCAGGATGTTCGCGATCCCAGGCGGTGTAAAGCAGGTGGCTGGTCATCCCCATCGGAGCCTCGCGGAGGCGCTCGAACGGCTCGAGGTCCATAGCGAGCTCTTCGTCGCTCGCCTCGACCACCGGGAGCGCGAGATGACTGTCGACCAGCGCCCGGCCATGCCCCGGTATATGCTTGATGACGCCGAGTGTCCCGGCGCTTCGAAGCCCGTCGAGGATCGCCTTGCCAAGAGCCGCGACCTGCATCGGCTCCGCGCCGAGCGCCCGGTCGCCGACAATATCGCTCGCGCCGGGCTGGCGGACATCGAGCATCGGCAGGCAATCGACGTTCACCCCGGCCTCGTGGAGCATCAGGCCGAGCGCCCGGGCATTGACCCGCGCGGCCTCGATGGCGCTCGAGGGAGCGAGCTGGTAGAGCCGGTCGAACGCCTCGCCGCCTGGAAATGCCGGCCATTCGGGCGGCCGCATCCGGGCGACACGCCCGCCTTCCTGATCGACCAGGATCGGCACTTCGTCATGGCCTTCCAGCTCTCGAAGCTCGTCGGTCAGGGTTCGCAACTGTTCACGCGACACAATATTTCTTGCGAACAAGATATAGCCGGCAGGGCGTGCATCACGGAAGAATGACCGCTCGTCATCAGTTAGCCGGGGCCCCGAGAGCCCGTAAATGGCTGCCATCATCAGCGGATCACCAGGCAGCTCTCGCCGGCGCTGCGCAGCGCTTCACAGGCTGCACGAGTCTGCTCGGCCGAACCGGTCGCACGCAGGCGATAGATTGACTTGCCCCCCACGGTCGCACCGACGACCTGGCGCTGCAGTGCCGCGACTTCCGGGAACCGGCCTGAAAGCAGCTTCCACGCCGTTTCCGCCTTGATGGTCGAGGCATAGGCACCGAGCTGGACGGTTGGAGCCGTGGGCGCCGCAGGCGCGGCGCCATCATCGGGTGCCGGTTCCTTCACCTCGTTTGGCGGGATTTTTTTCGGAGGCGCGTCTTCCGCGGGCGTTTCCACGGGAAGCGGCTTCATCTCGGGAGGCAGCTTGCCCATGTCGAGCGCGGCATCAGGGTCCTCGCCTGCGCTGGTAGAATAGGCAGTCTCGCTGTCACCAGCGACGTCGAGCCCGCCGGGGTCGCTCGGCTTGACCTTGTAGGGTCCGGGCTCGGCACGGATCAGCTCCGGTGCGCCTCCCGGCGCGGGGTCCTGCCGGCCAAGCCAGAACATCGTCCCGGCAACAGCGGCCCCTCCGAGCAGGACGAGCAGCAGCCCGACCAACATCTTTCGAGCGGAAATGGCCCTTGGACCGTCCTCATCCTCGACGGCCTCCAGCCATGGCAATGACTCGCTGTCAAAGCCCCTTGCTTCGCTCATTCCCGCTACCTCTCCCCGTACTGGCGACCCGGCCATCCTAGGGCCGGCGTAGCCGGGATGGGAGTGCCCGAAAGCGAAAAATTTGCCGGCTCGGGTTCAGGCCACCGTGCAGGCGCGGCCGATTGACTTTAAATTGCTGCACAGCTGCCTTGCATGTTTCCTGGAGGGCGTGCCGAGCTGGAGCCGATAGAAGCGGCGCGACCGGATCGTGATCGGCTCGATGTCCTTGGGCATGGTGACCAGGAAAGTATAGTCGCGGATCGCCCTCTGCCAGGCCGTTTCGGCCTGCTGGGCGGTGAGATAGACGCCCAGCTGCACCGTTTTGCCTCTTACGAGCTTTGCCGACGGATTGACCGCGGGCCTCGGCGGGTCTGGTGGAAGCGGCAGGGCAGCGATGGCCTCGGCGGCCTCGGACACGGCCACCGCCGCGTCACCGGGATCGGTCGCTTCGCCTTCGGTGGTTGCGGCGACACGTGCCTGCCTCTCGCCGGCGGGGCGACGCGCCGGTCGAACCAGCCGGGCCGGCTCTGCACGTGACTGCTCTCCCCTGGCCGTCGAAGCCGGCGCTACTTCCTTCTCTTTCAGCGGAGGAAGGATGATGGTCGGCTGGAGTTCTTCCGGGGCCGGGAGGATGATCCGGGTCTCAGCAGTGGATCCGGCCCTGCCTGATCCATCGACGATCATGTCCCGGCCGAGCAGCGCTACGACCAGGCAAAGACCGGCCACTCCGACCAGTGTCCCGATGCCCGCCCGGCGGTTCGATTTCTTCCGGGGCGGCGCACGATAGGGTTCGAGCCAGGGTAAACGTCCTGGATCCCGTGCCACCCCCGCATCCGCCATCAGCGCATCTCCTCGGCGGCCTCCACCCCCATCAGCCCGAGGCCGTTCCGGATAATCTGCCCAATTCCGCCAGCGAGTTCCAGTCTCGCGCGAGAAAGTTGTGGATTATTTTCAAGGAGAAAGCGTCGTTCCGGGTCATCGTTGCCGCGGTTCCACAGTGCGTGAAGGGCGGCAGCCAGGTCGTAAAGATAAAATGCCACCCGGTGGGGCTCGTGAGCGAGCGCGGCCCCCTCGACGATCCTCGGATATTGGGCGGCGAGCTTTACCAGCGCCAGTTCTTCGCCGTCGAGCAGCGTGAGGTCGGCCGGCCCCTCGCCCGCGAGCCCTGCTTCTGCCGCCCTGCGCTGCAGGGAGCGCACCCGTGCATGTGCGTATTGGACGTAAAACACGGGGTTGTCCTTGGAGGCCTCGATGACCTTGGCAAAGTCGAAGTCGAGCATGGAATCGCTGCGCTTCGTCAGCATCATGAACCGAACCACGTCCTTGCCGACTTCGCGGACCACGTCGGCGAGGGTGACGAAGTTGCCGGCGCGCTTGCTCATCTTGATCGGCTCGCCCGCCCGGAACAGCCGAACCATCTGGACCAGCTTGACGTCGAGGTCGACCCGGCCATCGGTCAGCGCCGTCACCGCCGCCTGGACGCGCTTTACCGTGCCGGAATGGTCCGCGCCCCAGATATTGACCAGGTGATCGGCCTTCTCCGCCTTCTGGAGATGGTAAGCGGCATCGGCTCCGAAATAGGTCCATGATCCGTCCGACTTCTTCATCGGGCGGTCCTGGTCGTCCCCGAACTTCGTCGACCGGAAGAGGGTGAGCGAGGTGGGTTCCCACTCGTCATGGGGATCGAGGCTCTTCGGCCGTTCCAGCTCGCCTTCGTAGACGAGCCCCTTGGAGCGAAGCTGCTCGGCGGTTTTCTCGACCATTCCCGACTTCTGGAGCTCGGCTTCCGAGGCAAAAATATCGTGGTGGATGCCGAGAAGCCCGAGGTCGTGGCGGATGAGGTCGATCATCGCCGCGACCGACTTCTCCTTGAAGATTGGCAGCCACTCCTCTTCGGGGCGCCCGACCCAGCGGTCGCCGAACTCCGAGGCCAGCATCTCGCCAACCGGCTTCAGATAATCGCCGGGATAAAATCCCTCGGGTATCTCCCCGATGTCCTCGCCAAGCGCCTCACGGTAGCGAAGATGGGC
>CAZQLI010000068.1:0-9378 GCA_964594145.1 uncultured Sphingomonas sp.
GGTCGGACTTGTCGGACCGGGCCGCGAGCACGTCCCAGGCCTCGGCGGCGCGAAGGAAATTGTCCTTGACGTTCTGCAGCGAGGCTTCGGCCGACCGGGTGCGGGCGGCCTCGGCCTGGGCCCGATAGAATAGGGTCGCGTTTGAAGCTGGAGAGATGAGAAGTCTCCTTTCATTCAGGAGCCCGGTGCCAATGCTGGCGCCCCGGGCCGGTTACGAGGTTCGCTCCTTTTAAGAGCAAATTGCTGTTGGCCGCTCCGTGCGACCGCTCCCGTCGGCATTGAATTCGTCTTCGACGCACGGCCATCGGGACAAGGCCCGGCGGTCCCACGGAAGTTCAAGCAACTGGACGTACTGGCCTTCTACGCCGCGGCCCGGGGAAAGGCAAAAGAGGCTGGCCCGGTCACCGGAAGACCACGGCCGAACGGGTAGAACGCGCTGCGATCTGGCGAAGGAGCCGGCTTCGCCGCGAGGCGTGTCGCATAAATGCGACCTTTCCTGAACATCCGGCCGATCCCGGGAATATCGCGGCCCTTTGTCGGCCAATCTGTGCTAATGTGAGGAACGGGCTGATTAATCGCCCGTGGAGGGGAATGGCCATGAAGTATGAAAATCCTGAATCTAAAAAGACGCAGGTCATTGCACTGCTCATGACCGTGCTCTTGGTCGGGGGAGCAATCGCCTACGCGGCCTGATCCAACCAGACATTCGGCCGGCTCTACCGATGGCTCGTGACGGTTTCGTCAGCCGGTGCTGACGAAACTGTCCAGGACCCTTTTTCGCCCGGCTTTTTCAAACTCGATCTCGAGCTTGTTTCCCTCGATCGCCTCGATGCGGCCATAGCCGAACTTGCCGTGGAAAATGCGCTGCCCGACCGCGAGGTCGTCGCGACCGGGATTGCCAAGGCTGACCGACGAGGCACGCGCCTCGACAGGTGGGCGGGCATAGGGATCGCGGCTTTCCCGGGCACCGGGACCGGGGCGTGACGCGCGCTGCCAGCCGGGACCCCGGGACGGGCGTGCGACATGGGCAAAGGGATCGCTCCGCTCGCTCCACTGCGCGCGCCACAGGCTCTCGCCGCCTGTCATCGTCGTTTCCTCGTCGATATATTCACGCGGAAGCTCGGCTACGAAACGGGACGGGATGCTGCTCGTCCACTGGCCATAGATGCGGCGATTGGCTGCATGGAGAATGAAGGCCTGCTCGCGCGCCCGCGTCAGCGCGACATAGGCAAGACGGCGCTCCTCCTCGAGCGAAGCGAGGCCGCCCTGGTCGAGCGCGCGCTGCGAGGGAAATACGCCCTCTTCCCATCCCGCGAGAAAGACAATTGGAAACTCCAGCCCCTTGGCAGCATGGATCGTCATGATCGTGACCCGTTCGCCGGGCGACTGGGCATCATGGTCCATCACCAGGCTGACATGCTCAAGGAATGCCCCGAGGCTCTCATACTCCTCCATCGCCCGGGCCAGCTCGGCAAGGTTCTCCAGTCGGCCGGCTGCCTCGGCACTCCGCTCGGCCTGGAGCATCGCCGTGTAGCCTGACTCGTCGAGGAGAATGCGGGCAAGCTCGGGATGGGGAATTTCCGCGGCCATTTGTCGCCAGCGGCCGAGGTCGCCGACAAAACGGGCCAGGCTGTTGCGGGCCCTGGCCTGCAGCTCGTCTGAGTCCAGCATCGAGGCCGCTGCCAGCAGCAGCGGCTGCTGGGTCGCTCGCGCATGCGAATGAATGGTGGCGAGAGCCTTGTCGCCGATGCCGCGCTTTGGCTGGTTGACGATGCGCTCGAACGCGAGATCGTCCGCGGGCTGCGCAACGAGGCGAAGATAGGCCAGCGCATCGCGTATCTCGGCCCGCTCGTAGAAACGGAAACCACCGACGATCTGGTAGGCAAGCCCGATGGCGATGAACCGTTCCTCGAATTCGCGCGTCTGGAACTGCGCGCGCACGAGAATGGCGCAGTCGTCGAGCGAACCGCCGCCCCTCAGGTGGGCCTCGATCTCCTCGCCGATCCTGCGGGCTTCCTCGGGGCCGTCCCAGACGCTGATGACCCGGACCGGCTTGCCCTCGTCGACCTCGGTCCAGAGGGTCTTGCCGAGCCGCCCGGAATTATGGGCAATCAGGCCCGTGGCGGCGGCGAGGATATGCGGCGTCGAACGGTAATTCTGTTCCAGCCGGATGACCTTGGCGCCCGGAAAATCCTGTTCGAAGCGCAGGATGTTCGCCACCTCCGCGCCTCGCCAGGAATAGATCGACTGGTCATCGTCGCCGACGCAGCAAAGATTTCGTCGTGGCTCGGCGAGGAGCTTCAGCCAGTCATATTGCGAGGCATTGGTGTCCTGATATTCGTCGACCAATATATATTTGAACCGGTCGCGATAGGCTTCGAGGATGTCGCCATTCGTCCGGAAGATGGTCAGCATGTGCAGTAGCAGGTCGCCAAAGTCGCAGGCATTGAGCGCCCTCAGTCTCTGCTGATATGCGGCGTAGAGCTCCTTACCCCGGCCATTTGCGAACTCCTCGGCATCGGCCGGACCGAGCTGCTCGGGCGTGAGGCCGCGGTTCTTCCACTGGTCGATCAGCCCGGCCAGCTGCCTCGCGGGCCAGCGCTTCTCGTCGAGATCGGACGCCGTGATCAGTTGCTTGAGAAGGCGCAGCTGGTCGTCGGTGTCGAGGATGGTAAAATTGGACTGGAGACCGACCAGCTCGGCGTGCGAGCGGAGCATCCGCGCGGCGACGCTGTGGAAGGTGCCAAGCCAGGGCATCCCCTCGACTGCTCCGCCGGTGATCGTCGACACACGCTCCCTCATTTCGCGCGCCGCCTTGTTGGTAAAAGTCACCGCGAGGATCTGGCTTGGCCAGGCGAGCCGGCTCGCAATCAGGTGGGCAAGGCGCGCGGTGAGCGCGGCGGTCTTGCCGGTCCCGGCCCCGGCAAGGACGAGCACAGGTCCTTCCGTCGTCAGCACGGCTTCGCGCTGCGGCGCGTTCAGGCCGGCAAGATAGGAAGGTTCGGTCGAAGGCAGCGGGGAGTCGGACACGGTTTGGAACTAGGCATATGGGAACGAAACGGCAACTCCGCCGACTTGCAACAGGCGCGCGAACCATTATTGGCACGACGCGAATCGCGACAATGGGTGGAATCCCGCTGCCAGATCGCGAGTTACGCCCGATATCCACGTTATCCACAGGCCTGGAGGGTCATTTTTCGCTTGCCGCGACTCGGTCGGGCGAGTCAGGTTTAACTGGTGATCGGGACGGAAGTCCCCGCCTCCGAAAGGCGGCAGGTGACGGAAGAACCGATCTCCACCGGATGGCGATGAGGAGGGCTTCGGCCCAAGTCGGACCACCGGAAGAGGCGCCGGAAGAGTTGGTCTTCCTGACGCAGTTCGCGGCTCCCCCTGGGGGCAGGCGACGCGGAGGGGCCAGCCCAAGAAGGGCCGCAGAAGGAGCCATGAACCTGCCTTCGGGCAGGACCAGGATCCGGAAGCGACGCCTGATCTGGTGAGCCAGGATCGAAAAGCGGAAGGTCTTCGGACCATCAGGCTAGCGAACACCGGCGAATCCTAGGTCGGCGCAGATGGGGGCTGGCAGAAATGCCGGCCCCCATTTCTATTCGGGCGAGGTTCCTTCCACCAACGAGACCAACGCGAAGCCGGGCAAGCACTCGGGGCCAATTCGCGCCGCCACCAGACGCTCACCCATTTTCCAAAAAGCCAGGACGCAAAAAGGAGGCGGCGGTGCTGGCCGGACCGCCGCCTCGCACCCCGCCGGGAACGATCGGTCGGCAGGGCCACAGCCCGGCCAACGCTCGGGTCGTTACGGAGATGCACGGTTCGGCTCAAAAGCTGTTCATTTAGTCGCCTCCTTGGCCTCGTTCCGGCCGCTCCGCTCGACGGGTCTGGCGGTCCGGCCAGCGCCGCGATAAGCCTGCTGGCCAGGAAAAAGGAGGTCGGCATGCGGGCAGTTTTTCTGGCGATCCTGTTAGCGGGTGCAATTCCTGCCGCTGGAGCGGCGCAGCCGGCCGATGTCGCCGCCGCCGTGGCGGCGACCGGGTCGCGAACCGAGGCCAACGTCAAGCTCGACGAGAGCCGCAAGCCGGCCGAGGTGCTGGGCTACCTCGGTCTCGAGCCTGGAATGCGGGTCCTCGATATGTTCGGAGCCAATCAATATTGGGCCGAGATCATGGCGCCGGCGGTTGGTGCGGGCGGCTTCGTCACCGTCTGGCAGCCGAGCCAGTTCCTCAACGACAAGCGGAGGGCCGGTTTTGCCGAGTTCGCTTCGAGGCAGAAGAACGTGCTGTTGATCAACAGCCCGTTCGAGCGGCCGGCGATCGGCGAGAACGCCTATGACTTCATACTGATGAACCTCGACTATCACGATGTTTACTGGGAAAGCGCCGAGCGAAAAATCCCGCGGATGGAGCCCTCGGCGTGGCTAGGACGCCTTTTCGCGGCTGCAAAGCCGGGCGCGGTCGTCGGGATCATCGACCATGTCGCAGCGCCCGGCGGCGACGCCCGCGATACGGTCGAGAAGCTGCACCGCATCGACCCGGAGCTGGTCAAGGCCGACTTCGAGCGCGCCGGCTTCGTTCTCGAGGGAAGCAGCGATCTCCTGCGGAACCCCGATGACGATCACAGCCTCAACGTGTTCGACGACAAGATCCGCGGCAAAACCGACCGGTTCTTCTTCAAGTTCAGAAAGCCGCAATGAGCAAAAGCAGCAAGCGCGCGACCTGGCTGGTACTGGGCGCGCTGATCGTCGGCCTGTTGCTCGGCGCACTGTCCGGCCATGCCGGGCCGGCGCGCGAGCCGATGATCATGTTTGCCTCCACGGTGGGAGGGCTGTGGCTCGACGCGCTCAAGATGACTGTCATCCCGCTAATCATCTCGCTCCTCGTGACCGGCGTCGTCTCCGGCGCGGACCAGGCGAGGGCGGGAAGGGTGGCCGCCAACTCGATTCTCATCTTCGTCGTCGTCCTGACATCGTCGGCAGCACTCGGCGCTGTCCTGATGCCGGCGATGCTCGGGATATTTCCGCTCCCGGCGGAAGCAGCGGCGGCGCTTCGGGCCGGCCTTGCCACGGTCGACAGCTCCGCGGCCGCGGCGTCCGTTCCGACCGTCCAGGACTGGCTTCGGAGCCTCATTCCAACCAATCCGATTGCGGCAGCGGCAAAGGACGAAGTCCTCGCCCTGGTCGTTTTTACCGCGATCTTTGCCTTTGCGGTGACGCGCATCGATGAAAGCGGACGGCAGCTGATCGGCCGCTTCTTCAAGGGCGTGCAGGACGCCATGCTCGTGGTCGTCGGCTGGGTATTGTGGCTTGCACCGGTTGGTATCCTCGGGCTCGCCTTTGCCGTCGGGGCCGGGGCGGGGGGCGCCGCCTTCGGCGCAGTTCTCCACTATGTCGTGCTGGTGTCGCTGGTCGGCCTCGTCGTCACCTTGTGCGCCTATATCGCTGCCATTTCATTTGCCGGCTGGCGGCTCGGGGAATTTTCAAAGGCAATGATCGGACCCCAGGCGGTCGCAATCTCAACCCAGTCCAGCCTCGCCTCGCTCCCGGCCATGCTCGAATCCGCGCGGCTGCTGCGCATCCCGCAACGCAATGCCGACGTGTCGCTTCCGCTGGCAGTGGCCCTGTTCAGGGCCACCGGTCCGGCGATGAACATCGCGGTCGCCATCTATGTCGCCTACTGGATGGGGATCGAACTCCACCCGGGAAATCTCATCGCCGGCTTCGCCGTGGCCGCGGTTGCAAGCTATTGGGCGGTAAGCCTCCCTGGCGCGCTTTCCTTCATCACGTCCATCGCGCCGATTGCGCTGGCGATGGGCGTTCCGATCGAGCCGCTCGCGCTCCTTATCGCCGTCGAGGTGCTCCCCGACATCATCCGGACGCTTGGCAATGTCGTATGGGACGTGACAGCCGCAGGCATTGCCTCGCGCCGGGAGCGCGTTGCCGCCGAGGCCTGAGACCGCCGTTTGTCGGCGTGGAAAGATCATTGGTGGGAACCTGAGGACGCCGGTCGAGCGGGACGGAAAGTCGGTCGACAATGAAGTGAGTTTATTACCGAACCGGATATTGCTGGGACTGCGACGCGAGTGAAGGGAAGACCCCTGACATCCCGACCCTTCTTCGCGTCGCACCCCTCGCGAGATGCACCTGCCAAGTGAAGGGCAGGTTCAGCGACCGGCGATTGCCCGGACCTGGTCAGCGTAGAGACGGCCAACCGGCTGTTCATTGCCATCGGCAAGGCGGGCGATCCAGCGGCCGGACGGGTTGCGGCTGAAGCCGGCGATGAAATCCCGGCGAACGATCGCGGAGCGGTGCAGCCGAACGAAAAGTTCCGGGTCGAGCCCTTCTTCAAGGGCCGTCATCGAGTGATGGATGAGCCAGCTTCGCTTGCCGACGTGGAGCCTCATATAATCCCGCTCGGCCGTGACCCGGTCGATGTCGCGGGACGCGATCCGAACCAACCCTGACAGGTCCGAGGCCCAGAACTCCTCGAGCCATGGCGATGCCGGGGCCGAAGGCGCGGGTTCCGCCGCCTGCTGGTCGCGGCTCTGAAGGAACGCGCGGGCACGCTCGACCGACCGTGACAAACGCTCGGCGTCGACCGGCTTCATCAGATAGTCGATCGCGGCAACGTCGAACGCGGCGACTGCAAACTGGTCGAAAGCGGTGACGAACACGACGGCCGGCGAACGGCCATTGCGGCAAAGCGCCCGGGCAACCTCGATCCCGTCGAGGCCCGGCATCGCGATGTCCAGCAACACCAGTTCCGGCTCCAGCGCCTCGGCCATCCGGACCGCGCTCTCGCCGTCATGGGCGGTCCCGACGAGGTTCACGCCCGGGATGCGGGCAAGAAGCATCTGGAGGCGCTCGGCAGCGAGCGGCTCGTCATCGGCAACCAGGATTCTCAAGTCGGTAGTGCTGTCAGTCATCTTCATCCACTGGCATGGCTATCGATACCTTGTAGCCGCCTTCTATCGGTCCGAAACGACAATCTGCACGATTGCCGAAATGGGCCTCCAGCCGCTGGCTGACATTGGAGAGGCCAACGCCCGTCCCGGTGTGGGTGGGGATCGGCGCGACCTTCTTGCCTGGCGCTCCAATCGTCTTGTTCGTGACGTCGAGCTGCATTCTTCCGCCATCGAGGCGGCGCGCGCGGATCGCCAGTTCGACCCGCGAATTGGTTGCCGAAACCCCGTACTTGATCGCGTTCTCGACCAGCGGCTGGAGGATGAGCGCGGGGACCGGTGCGTCCTGCAGCTCCTCGGGGATGTCGATCACCACTGCCAGCCGGTCGGGGAAGCGGACCTTCTCGATGTCGAGGTACAGGCGCTGGAGGCCGATTTCCTCGGCGAGGCTGACATCGGCCGACGGGTCGATCGAAAGGCTCGTCCGGAAAAAGGTGGAAAGTGCCATCAGCATTTCCTCGGCCTTGTCGCCGCGGCCGGACATCACCAGCGACGACAGGCTATTGAGCGTATTGAACAGGAAATGCGGGTTGACCTGGTAGCGAAGGGCCCGGACCTGGGCCGCATGGGCGGCAGTTTCCGCCTCGGCGAGCATGCGCTCGGTGACGCGGGTGCGATGTTGCTGCGTCATGGCAATGAAGAAGGCGCACCAGGCAGCCAGCAGGAAATACCAGGTAACGGTGCCGTCGGCGATCAGGCGCGGCATCCGCGAGGCAATGAGCTCCTCGATCGGCGGCAGGTTGACCTCGAGCTCGTCGCCGTCGTCCTTGACGATCCGCACGTTGTTGCCGCGCTGGACGATCGCCACCCCTTCCTGGGTGGTGATTTTGGTTGCAGGCATCATCGGGTCCGACCAGGTGGTCATCCTGAGGCTGGCGATCGACATCAGGATCGCGGCGGGAAGCGCAGCCACGGCCGCGATGAATGTCATCCGGCGGATGCTTCCGTCGCGCGCGAACAGGCGGATCGCGATATAGATGCCGAAGGTCAGGACCAGGCCGATGGCGGCGTTGATCGCCCGGTAGCCGATTGCCGATGCCGCCTCCGGCCCGAAAAGGCCGCGGATAAGCACGGTGACGAGGTAGAATGCCCAAAAGGCGATGATCGACTGCGTCGCGAGACGCCAGTCCGAAAATCGACCAGCCGGCCGGGGTGAGCTCATGGATGCCATTGCGACTGCCATTAGGGAATCTTGGCTGGAAACTACAATCGCTTGCTTGTCCATTGGCAGAGGCAGGCCGCCACTCGGTCGAACTATTCCCCGGTCGAGGCCGGGAACGGGCTTTGAAGGCGCTCGTTGGTGCGGCGAAATGCCAAGTGGAGGCTTCGCGAAATGACCGACGGGAAAACCAGGGACAAGAAATCCGGCGAGCATGCACCGCCGCCAACCCTGTCCGGCGACCCGGACCGGTCGATCGAGCTCAACGTGAAGAAGCGGCCGGACGACGAGGACGCAAAGGCCGACCTCGGAAGCGACGAATCGATGGATGCGTCGGACCCCAGCTCTGCCGCCCAGCCCGGCCGATCGAGCGAGCCAGCGCCATCGTCCGGCTTTCCGGAGAAGTCGGCGAAAAAGTGACGGCTACGCAACAATTTAGCAACTGCCGCCATTTTGCGAAATTCAAACGTGCCCTGAAAAACACAGCCACGGAAAAGATGTGGCCCCGCGGCAATTTCATGTTGCGGGCGTGACTCCCCTTTGATTCAATATGAACGGGGGGTGGGATTTTGGTTAAGAGATTGGCAACCCAATCGGCCGCATGATCCTACCTGAGTTTGGAGGGAGTCGGGGATCATGTCGACTAGGACGAGTCAGCCTGCCGGAGGTGCGCTGCTCATTTCGGAACTGAAGGAGTTCGCCTCCTTCCCGAAAGCGACGCAGAGGTACATCCGCCGTTCGCTGGACGTTGCCTACGGACGGACGAACCCGCTCGAGACCTGGGCCCGCGACGAGATAGAGGCAGCCGCGATCACCGCCCAGGCACGCTTCTACAAGCAGCTTGAGCACCTCAGGGTGCAGGTGCCCGATGACAGCGGCCTCGACATGATCGAGCCGTTTCTCGGGATGCTGGTGACGCTTGCCGCGTTCGACCTCGGCCAGGATCGCCTGCCGAATTTCGCGGCCTTCCGCTTCCTCTACGAGCGGTTGCTCGGCGCCAGCGTTCGCCCCTGGCTCCCCGCTGCATTCTGCGCCGCCGCAGCCCTTCCGCATCTTCATCCGGACCGCCGCCGGTCGCTGCTCCAGTCGATCAGCGAGAGCGCGGCGACCGCTCCGGGCTGGTCGACCCGCGAACCGGTGTTCTGGCCGGAGTGGGTCGAGAAGGTCGACATCGCCGCCGCGGCCTGAGACCATTTTGCGCCGATACTGGACTGGCCGGGCAAATGCCCGGCCTTTCTTTTTTGAGGAGCCGG
>CAZQLI010000069.1:0-9307 GCA_964594145.1 uncultured Sphingomonas sp.
CGACCTCAAGGCCAACTTCGAGGCCTTCGTCGACGCGATCGTCAAGGCAAAGCCGACCGGCGCCAAGGGCAAATATGTCAAGAAGATCGCGCTCAGCTCCACCATGGGGCGCGGCGTCAGGCTCGACATCGCCGAGGTCCAGGGCGCCTAGCGCCGCCCGGGCATCGAGCAGCAAAAAACGGGGCCGGGCGCCAGTCGCCCGGCCCTTTTTCTTTGCCGCTTCGTCTGTCCTGCGCCCGGTCGGAGCTTTGGTCACCCGCGCCCGCCGGGAGTTGCATCCGCTGCATTTGCTGTTCAGTGTCGGCAAGTGGAGGGCAGGCCATGGGGGAAATTTCCCAGAAGGAATATGAAAAGCAGCTCGAACCGCTGCTTCGTGAACTGAGCGACGCTGCACGCTGGATCCAGGAAACCGGGCAGCGGCTGGTCGTGGTGTTCGAAGGCCGGGACACCGCCGGCAAGGGCGGCTCGATCCACATGTTCGCAAGCACGCTCAACCCGAGGCAGTGCCACGTCGTCGCCCTTCCCGCCCCGTCCGTCCGGGAGCGCGGCCAATGGTATTTCCAGCGCTACGCCCAGCATCTCCCGGCCGAGGGCGAGATCAGCCTGTTCGACCGCAGCTGGTACAACCGCGCCGGCGTGGAATCGGTGATGGGCTTCTGTTCGTCCGAGGAGGTAACTGCCTTTCTCAAGGCCGTGCCGGACTTCGAGCGCCAGCTCGTCAATGACGGCATCTACCTCTACAAATACTGGCTGTGCTGCGACCAGGACAAGCAGGAGGAGCGTTTCGCCGACCGGCTCAACAACCCGCTGCGCCGTTGGAAGCTCTCGTCCGTCGATCGCAAGGCGCGATATCTTTACCAGGCCTATACCGAGGCCCGCGAGCGGATGCTTGCCGAGACCCACACCGCCCATGCGCCCTGGACCCTCGTTGACTTCAACGACCAGCGGCTCGGCCGCCTGACCCTGCTCAGGGACCTGCTCGACCGGCTGCCCGACACGAAGCTTCCGATCGAGGAGATACCATGGCCGCCGCTGGATCATGAACCGATTACCGAGAGTTACGGAGTGCTCAAGCCCATTGCGCCCTATCGCTGGCGCGACGGCGAGGATTGACATAGGCTCATCACCAACGGGGAAAGGGGATCGGGATGAAAGCCTTCCAGCTCTTCTTGAAGCTCACCGCTTATTATGCCGTCGTCGGCCTGATCATCTTCGTCGCACTGCGCTTGTTTCCGGACCTTCGCGAATATCTGCCGGTCGGCGGGGTCGAGGCCCTGATCAGCCAGCCCGACACGAACCCGCTTGAAGGGTCGGCCCGCGCCGCGACCGCGCAGCAGGTCGGTACATTCGGCGAGAGCCTCTTCTGGCTTGGCGCGGCCATCGTCGGCGCCTTCCTCACCGCCCTCCCGGTGAGCTGGGTCTACATGGGCATCCGGACCGGCGAGGAATATGACCAGTCGCTGATCAGCACGATCCTCATTCTCCCGGTCGTGGTCACCGGCATCGTCATCATCGTCCAGAACAGCCTTGCACTTGCCTTTGCACTTGCCGGCATCGCCGGCGCGGTCCGTTTCAAGAACAGCCTCAAGAGCTCGGGCGACGCGCTGTTCATCCTGATCGCCGTCGGTACCGGGCTTGCCGCTGGGATCGGGGCGGTCGAGCTGGCCGTCGTCATGGGATTGGGCTTCAACTATGCCTTCCTGATCCTCTGGGCGACCGAATATGGCGAGCGCGAAGGCATGAAACGCTACATGGCCGACCTCGACCCGACCAACTGTCCTCCTTCCGTCCCCGCAGGGGCTGCCCCTGCGACGAGCCAGGCCAGCCCGGCCACCACTTCTCCTGCCCCGGGCGTTATCCCGCCAACCTAGATGCAGTCCTTGAGGACCTTGGTCCTCAGGCTTTCGTCGGTCGCAATGTCAGCGAAGAAGCCGCCGAGATAGCTGAGCGCCTGGCGCCTGGTCCTGTCCGAGAGATCCGGGATCTGCGACAATGTCGCCTCGATCGCGCTTCGCTTGGCTCGAAGTTCGGCCGCTGCAGCAATCGCCTCGCCGTTGTGCCGGCAATAGCCCATGTAATAGCGGGTCCGAACGCTCCTCACCGGCACCTGTTCGGGCGGAAGCGCATATGGTGCGTCGACCAGGCCCGAATAGTCGAAGTCATAGGCGACCGGGACGAGCTGCGCACCGGCCCCCCTCAGCAACCTGCTGTTGTGGCAGCAGCCCTCGCCTTCCGCCCCGGCGCGCATCGACCAGTCGAGGTTGCCGATCATATATTGCATGAGTGCCAGCCGGGCGGCGTGGCGCGGCGCCAGCAGCGAGGCATCGATGCGGTCGGGGACCCTTGCCTCCGAAAGCCCGTTGCGACGAGCGACATCATCGACATCTTCGATGAGAAATCCCCACCGGCTTATGGAGACCTTGCCGCCCGGTTCGGCATAGTCGACCCTGGCAAGCCTGACCCTGTAGCTGAGCGGCGTGACCTGGTTGAAGAGGCGGTAGGCAGCATATTCCATGAGGAGATGCTGCTGGAAGCTTGCGCTCGAGCGGCAGTGGGTGACCAGCTTCAGCCGGCGCTGCCCGGCAAAGAGTGAGGTCTCCGCCGGCCGCTGCGCAAATTCGATGCGAAGCGGCGGGAACTGGCAGATGTCGCCCGTCCGGCGCGACAGGCCGCGCGCGGAAAGGCGGATCGGAAGGGTTTCCACGGTGCTGGCCAGCACCAGCGTTGCTTCTTCGGGCGCGGTGGATCGCTCGGCCCGGTTCACGACGCGGTCGATCGGCCCCTGGATCTTGAACTGGATCGGTGCATCGCTCGCGAACAGCGGCTTCGGCGCGCCCTGGGATAGTGCCGGTGCGGCAGCAAGGGCGAACAGCAGCGCAGCAAGGGGCCATTTGCTCATGATGTGCTCCAGGATTTGCCGGCAGGCCGGGGAACTTCGTGAGCGCTCACCCTGTCGCCGACGATTTCAAGATAGGCCGGGGTCCCGCCATAGGCCCGGCTGATGGCGCTATCGATCCGCCAGATCTTTCCACCCTCGCCCGAGATGATCCCCTTGAGCGCGGGAGTGTGACCAACGATGATCCGCTTCACGCCGAAGCTGGTGAGCACAAGGTCGATTTCCTGCTGGATCGTCAGTGCCTGCGCCGCCCCGGGAGGCACGGGCGCGCGCGTCGCCTCGTCCCCGTCATCCCGGCTGACAAGGCCGCGGTACCATAGTGGACCCTGGGGATCATTGATGATGGCGGTAATGCTGCTGTCCTGGCGGGAGAGCGCGGCCTTCACGGCCCGGTTGATGTCATCGGGCGTCCGGTTGGCATAGGCGGCGCTGATGCCGCCATGGACGAACAGGCTGTCGCCGATCCTTACCACGGCAGGATTGTCGATCGCCCATTTGCCAAGCTCGCCGTCCGGCTGCCAGGCGAGCTGATATTCGATCCTGCCAAGCGGCACGGTCTTCAACCATTCCTGCCGGATCGTTTCCGCGGCCATCTCGGGGGCCTGCTGGCGATAGGATGCCTCGATCGCCGCCCGGTTGGCTTCGAACACGCGCTCGCGCCTTGCAGCGCTGCCCTTGTCGACAAAGGCAGCATATTCGCCAGGGTGAACATAGCGAAAATCGCCGGTCATCATCATCGCTTCATGGTTGCCGACCATTGCGATGACCTTGCCTCCGCGCTTCCTGGCCTCCCTCTGAAGGCGCTGGAGGTCGCGGATGATCCTGAGGCTGTCGGGCCCGCGATCGACCACGTCGCCCACCTGGACGAGGATCGTCGTCCCGCCCGACCAGCTTCCGCGCGCATCGATCAGCCCGGCCGCCCGGGCAACGGCGCGCCAGGCATCATGGTCGCCGTGAAGATCGCCAATGGCGACGATGCGCGGGGGCGTGGACCCAGTGACCGCGGCCTGGGGCAACAGCATTGCAGCAATCAGTAGCAACGGTGCGACCAACAGCCTCAGCATTGGCACTCCCCGGCAACCCAGGTTGAAATGGGCTCCCTTCCTCGCCCTTTGTCAAGCAAGGGGGGCCGGGAACCGTGGCACGGCCGTCCACCAGAGGCGCTCGCTCCCGATGATGCCGCCCGTTCGTTTTAGCGGCAGAAGGAGAAGCCGAAATGCGCAAAGCTTTCCTGCTCGCAGCCGCCCTGGCTGCCCTGGGAGCGGCGCCAGCTGCGCCGCAGTCTCCAATGCTGGTCAACGTCCGCCTGTCCAACTTCGATTTCGATCCTGAAACGATCGTCCTCGACCGCGGGCGGTCCTATGTATTCCGGCTCTATAACGCCTCCAGTGGAGGCCATGACTTCACGGCCCGAGAGTTCTTCAGGGCGGCGAATGTTGCTCCGATGGACCGGCGCTGGATCCGTGACGGGAGCGTCGGGGTCCCCCCGGGGCAGGTCCGGCAGATATCGCTGACCGCCCCCGCTCCGGGCCGCTACAAGCTCAAATGCACCCACCGCTTCCACCATTTCCTCGGCATGGGCGGGGCGATCATCGTTCGCTGACAGGCATCTCTCAACCGCATGCCATGGCTTTGCATCGAGGCTGGATCTTCTGGCGCTGGTTAGCTGACCATCGCACGTCCCTCGGTCGCATTCGCCACCTGGCTCCTGGATGCGGTGGTGACGTGAAAATCACCATAATTCCATGCTGTGCCGCCGGTCGGGAGGTTGAAAGGCCAGCCTGTAGAAATTTGGTTGCCACTCTCCTGACTGCAATGGCGCATAGCGACACGTTGCAGTTATCGCGGGCAAGGCGCTAATTTTGACTGGGAGCGGTTGGGCCGTTGAGGGGGGTGTCCATGCAGGCGAAGACCTTGGCAGCGGCCGCGGTGGGGATTCTCGTCGCATGCAATCAAACTCCAACTGCGACCGACAAACCGGCAACGGCCCAAGGGCCGCAGTTCGTGAGAGCCATGACATCGTCAAATCCCGTGGCGGAAGGCGAACGCGTGGCGCATATCCTCGGCTGCCTGGGGTGCCACGGATTGGATCTCCAGGGCGCAATCTGGGATGAAGAACCGGAGTTCGGGGTCGTTGCCCCCTCCAACCTGACGCGATCTGCGGCCATTCATTCCGACGCACAGCTGGAGCGAATGATCCGCGAGGGGGTTCGGCCTGACGGCTCGGCCCTGTGGGAAATGCCATCGGAGACCTTCACCCATCTTGGCGATGAAGACATGCGGGCGCTGCTTGCCTATTTGCGGTCCATTCCCCCCGCGGGCCCTGAGCGCCCCCGTCCGGTTTTTGGGCCAGGCGCAAAGCGCGCAGTCGAGGCTGGTCAGCTGTTACCGGCGCCTCAGAAAGTGGTGATGGAAAGGCTGCAGGAACCAAGGCCCGGCGGACCCGAACACGAGCCGGGGCGATATATCGCACGGCTGGCCTGCGGCGAGTGCCACGGGGCGAAACTTGAAGGGAATGACGATCCCTTCCGTCCGGACCTGATCGTAGCCAGCGGCTATTCGCTGGAAGAATTCAGGCGCTTACTCAAAACGGGCGAGCCGACGGGCGGACGCAGGCTGGAACTGATGGCGCAGGTTGCGAAAAGCCGCTTCAGCCATTTGAGCGATGATGAGATCGACGCGCTTCATGGCTATCTGGTTGCCCGCGCCCGGCAGGCACGCTGACGGCTCAGGCGCTGGCGATAATGCCTGCCAACCGCTCTAGGGAGCTAAAGACATGACGAAATATCTTATCTCCTTTCCAAGCGAGGCGATGGTTGTCACGGACGAGGAGCTTCCGGTCGTTGCAGCCAATGCCCGTGCAGTGATCGAAGAGGCCAAGGCGGCCGGAGTCTATGTGTTCGGCGGCGGGATCAACGAGGCGGTCGAACCGGTCCTGGTTTCCGGCGACGGCGACATATCTCGCGAGATTTACGCCGGAAGCAGCCTCGACGGCGGCTACACAATCCTGGAGCTTCCAACCCGCGACGAGGCGGTTCACTGGGCGAGCCGGATTGCAACCGCCTGCCGCTGTCCCCAGGAGCTGCGCGAGTTCGCTTACGACCCGGCGAGTTAGGCGCGCGCTCTTCACGCATAACTGAGCTCAAGCGCAGTTCCTGCAGGCACCATTCGCACTCCGGGGGGGTAGCGGATTCGCCCATTGCAGTCTGGCGGGCTCCATGAAACTAATGCCTGCCTGGGGGCACGATCATGGACGTAGCCGCGCACGCGATCACGCTGATTTCGATCATCATCGGGCTTGGCCTGACCGAGATGTTTGCAAAGCTCTACCGGCTGATCCGCAATCGAAGGCGCGTCCGCTGGGATTATCTGCCCCTCGCCTGGGTCCTGACGCTGTTCCTCCTGGTGCTCAATTTCTGGTGGTTCCTGTTCCTTCGGCTGGAGGGCTCGGCGCAAACGGGCACCGTCGCTGACTTCGGCTTCATCCTCGTTCCACCGATCCTGCTGTTCGTTGCCACGGCGAGCGTCCTCCCGGACTTCGCGGGCGAAGATGATTGGGACATGCGACGCGACTATGACGAGCAACGAAGGGTCATCCTTGTCACGCTCGCACTTTACCAGCTCAGCACGTTCACGACGGCCCTGGTCTTTGGCCGTTTGTCCTGGGACTATCTATCAATTGTCCGCATCGGGATCTTCGTTCTTCTTGTCGCGGTGCTTCTGACAAGGAACAGGCAATGGGACTGGGCCGCCGTGACTGCGATCATGGCCGTGCTTGTCTTCCGCCTTGCAACCCAGGTCGTTCGCTAGCCTCATTCGAAATGACCAGTTTCCATTGCCGCGGGCCGGACCCGGCCGTCGGGCAAACCTTGCGCAGGCCCGGCGGCGCGCGCATTCCCTGATTAGTTTCGCGTTAAATCCCGATACTTGCGCCGGTCGGATGAAGGGCGCAGACTATCGCCTTCCATGGTGGAGGAACCGTGGCTCGGGTGTTTCTCAGCTATGCGCGTGACGATGTCGATGCCGCCAGGGAACTGGCCGATGCTATTGGCAACGCTGGCCATGACGTCTGGTGGGACCGCCATCTCCACGGCGGTTCCCGTTTCACGGACGAAATCGACCGGGCACTGAAGCAGGCCGAGGCGGTCGTGGTGCTCTGGTCGAAAAGCTCGATCCAGTCGGCCTGGGTCCAGGACGAAGCGGCGGAAGGACGCGATTCCCAAAGGCTCGTTCCGATCTCGTTCGGCGCTGCCAAGCCACCCCTTGGTTTCCGCCAGTTCCATACGATCGATCTCGGCTCCTGGACCGGGCAAGGCCCGCCCGAAGCGCTCCACGATGTGCTCGATGCGATCAGCCGGACATGCGGATCGGTCGGTCGGGATAGCGAGGCCCACAGGCCCGACCCACCCAAAGCCACGCAGAAAAAGGCATCGGTCTGCGTGCTGCCATTTCTCAACATGAGCGGCGAGCCTGAACAGGAATATTTCAGCGACGGGATCAGCGAAGACATCATCACCGACCTGTCCAATGTCTCGGCGCTGTCGGTGGTCGCCCGGAATACCTCGTTCACGTTCAAGGGGAAGTCGCTCGATGTGAAGGAAGTAGCCCAGAAGCTCGGGGTTTCCCACGTGCTGGAGGGCAGCGTCCGGAAGGCTGGCAATCGGGTCAGGATCAATGCCCAGCTGATCGACGGTGCAAAGGGCGACCATGTCTGGGCCGCGCGATATGATCGCGACCTCACCGACATTTTCGAGATACAGGACGAGATATCGAAGGCGATCGTCGAGGCCCTGCAGGTCAAGCTTCTGCCGCGGGAAAAAACCGCCATTGAAAGCCGCGGTACCTCCAACGTCGACGCCTACAATCTATACCTGATGGCCAGGCAGCAATGGGTCAGCGGCACCTATGGCGACCCGCACCGCGACGAAGCCATCGTTCGGCTTTGTCGCCAGTCAACACTGCTCGACCCCGGCTATGCCGAGGCCTGGGCGCTGATCGCATTGGCACAGGCGGAACTTCGTTTCTGGCATGGCAGGGATGATGAAAATGCGCGTCCGGCTGCCGAACGCGCGCTGGAGATCAATCCCGACATGCCCGAAGCACTCTGCATCAAGGCCCGATATCTGGAGGAAGAGGGCAAAGGCGAGGAAGCCGAACAGCAGATCCGTGCGGCACTGAGGATCGGGCCGGACTCCTGGGAGGTCAACCGCGAGGCCGGGCGCATGTTCTTCCGGCAGGGACAGATAAAGGAGGCGATCCCATTCCTCGAAAAGGCCGCCTCGCTGATGGATGCGGACTATTCCAACCCCGGGCTGCTGATGAGCTGCTACTATTCCATGCGCGACAAGGACGGCGTCAAACGGGCTGCCAAGATCTGCCTTGAGCGGGCCGAACGGGCGATCGCGAAGGAGCCGACGAACGGGCCGGCCCTGGCGATGGGCGCGAATGCCCTGTCGCTGTTTGGCGAAAAGGAACGCGCGCGCGAATGGGTCAACCGGGCACTGCTGCTGGACCCCGACAATCTCTCGATGCGCTACAACCTTGCCTGTTCGCTGGCGCTAGAACTTGAGGACCCGGAAGGAGCGCTCGACGCGCTTCAGCCTTATTTTGAGCGGGTCCAAAGCAGGACCCATATCCGCCACCTGGAGGCCGATCCGGATTTCAATGCGATCCGCGACCATCCGCGCTTCAGGGAGATGCTCGCGGCAGCCAAAGACCGGCTGGGGATAAGCACAACGCCACAATAGGAAGAGGAGCTGCGGTCTTGGCCGGGTCGGTCCGGGGCCCTGGATTCCCTGCCAGCCAGGTCATGGGCCTGCACCGAATGGAGCGCCCGGCTCGAAGAACCGGGCACCCCCGTTCCCGGAACTGCTACTTCATTGCATCCACCAGTTGCTGGGCGGTCATCGGCCCGACCACGTAGGTGTCGGTGTGCGACGTGATATGCTTGCGCAGTTCAAGCCCTGCCTTCGGACCTGATGGTTGCCCCATTTTCACTGCCGCGGCATCAATTGCCTGATCCTGCGCTTCGGTCGTTGCCGGCGCAATCGCGAGATAGTCCCAGCTGTCGCCATCCGTGTGCGCGTAATATTGGGTCGCGGGCACTCCGACTGACTGGGCAACGCGCTCCTGCTGGGCAAACCACTGCAGCAATGCTTCCTGGTGGCCCGGCACCGCGTGATAGATCGAGACAATCGCTCTCGGTGGGCTCGCGGTCTGTGCGTAGGTGATCGAACCCGCCGCAACTGCACCCGCCGCGGCCGCGGCAGCATATTTGACCAGTGCTTTCATCGCTGTTCCCCTGCTCTCATGTTGTACGCAGGTGGGGTCACTTCTGGCGCGTCGTTCCCCTGCTCGCGCCGCTGTTCGAACTGCGCCTCTAATTTCGCCATGTCAAACATGCAGCCGACC
>CAZQLI010000070.1:0-9287 GCA_964594145.1 uncultured Sphingomonas sp.
CTGGAGCTTGATATAGCCCGTGATTTTCTTAGCCATTTTTCTCACTCTGTAGTGGCCATGGAAGGGAAGGCCCCTGCCACGTGCCGTTCAAGTTTAGCGGTCCAGACGGCAGGCCTTTCGGCCTGCCTCCCGCCGAAGCGGCCTGCCCGTCCCCCCGGACGGACAGAACACTTCCGCTCCAATTGCTTGGAAGCGCGGGCCTTTAGCAGAATCCTGCCATGTTTCAAGCCGGCTGGGGAAAGCGGGGTCGCGGCGGGCCGGCTTTTTGCCAATCAAGGCCGAGCGGAACAGGCCCGACAGGTCTGCAGCCCGCTAACCCGACCTCAACGGGCAAGCAGTTGGGCGGCAACCCCGAAATGATCGGAGGGATATTCGCCGCCGACTTGCTGGTCACCGATCACCCAGGCGGACTCCACCGCGAAATGCCCTGTCTCGACGAATATATGATCGATCACGCGCGGCGCATGTTGCCTCGCCGTGTTGAGCGTGGTGACCGCCGTTCCGGGCGGAAGAGCGCTGGTGAACCTTGCTGACCGGAGCGTCGCGAGCCCCGGGTCGTCCAGCGTCGCGTTGAAGTCGCCCATCAGGACGAGCGGAACGCCGTCCGCCGGCAGCCAGGAAAGGAGGTGCCGGACCTGCCGTGCCCGGACCGCGCCGGCGTTGGCCTGCCATGCGAGATGGGTACAGACGATGTCGACAGGGTGGCCGCCCAGATCGACCCGGACACGAAGAGCGGTGCGATAATCATTTTTCGGCTCAAGCATCACCGAGGAATCCTCGATGATCGGGAGCCGGGTGAGGATGGCGTTGCCGTAGCGGCGCGGAGCGCCTTCCGGGTTGGTCGAGGTGAACCGGACCGAGTAGCCGCCGAGCGCCCGGGCCAAGGTGTCCGCCTGGTTGGGAAGGCCCTTGCCCGCGTCTTCGAGGACTTCCTGGAGCGCGATCACGTCGGGACTGGCCTGCCCGAGCGCCTTCACCAGCAACGGCAGGCGCTGGCTCCAGTTGCCGGCGTCATGCCAGATATTGAATGTTGCGACGCTTAGACCGCTCGCAGGGCTGGTCGGGTGGATCGATTTCACGCAGGCGGCGAGCGGTGCGGATGCGGCGGCGAGGAGCAGCGAACGGCGGCTAAGCATGGGCGTGGTCTTTCGCGGATTTTGGAGCGCCGGGCAACGACCTTGCGGGAAGTGCGACGCGGCATTTTTCGGGCTCGAAAATGACGGGGCGGGAACTCGCCGGGGCGATATGGCTCGACGCCCGCGGGGTGAAAAGCTAGGCTGGCGCACATCAGGCCCTGGGGGAGGGGAATGGTGCTGTCTGGCAAGGTAGAGCTCGCCCACGAGCCGGATTTTGTCATTGGCCGGCTGACGGTTTCACCGTCGCGACGCGAGGTCATCCGCGATGACGGCCAGCGGGAAGTCCTCGAACATCGCGTGATGCAGGTGCTCGTCGCCCTCAGCCGGGCCGGCGGCAGCATCGTCACCCGGGACGAGCTGATCATGCTTTGCTGGGACGGGCGGGTGGTCGGAGAGGACGCGATCCACCGCGCCATTTCCAGGCTTCGCAAGCTCGCGGCCGGCATCGGGGCCGGGTCAATCGAGATCGAGACGATCACCAAGATCGGCTATCGGCTGTCCAATGGGGACCAGGAAGAGTCCGGGCCCGTCGGTCCGCGCGCCGTCGAGCACCAGAAATCGGCAGACACGCCCTCCGCCGGATGGCCGACGCGGCGCGGGCTCCTGTTCGGTGCGCTCGGGGCGGGGGCAGCAGTGGCGGGGGTAGGGGGTTTCCTCCTCTATCGGCGCTTCACCAGCCCACACGTTCCGCCAGAAGTCGAGGGTCTCGTGGCGCAGGCGCGGCAACTGCGCGAACTCGGAACCCGGGAATCGCAGTACCAGGCGATCGGGCTGATGCGCAGGGTCGTGTCGCTGGCGCCCGATTACGCCGACGGCTGGGGCCAGCTCGGCTGCGCCTATGCCGCCGCGAGCCACTATCGTGACTGGCCGGAGGCGGTCTCGCTTCGAAGCCGGGCGATCGCCGCTGCGAGGCGGGCGTTCGAGCTCGATCCGGGCAACGGGTTTGGCGAGATGGCCATTTCGATGGCCTTGCCGATGATCGGCCATTGGCACGAGCGCGACCGGCGCATGGAGCGGGCGCTTCTCGATCGCTCCCGCGATCCGCAGTTGCTCGCCTATCGCGCCCAGTCCCTGATGATTGTCGGCAGGCCGACCGAAGCGCTCGGCTACTTCGAGCGGATTGGCGAAAGGCCGTTAACGCCAATGGTCTACGCCAATTATATTTACGCCCTGTGGGCCGCTGGCCGGACCGAGGAAGTGGACCGGGCGCTGGCCGACGCAGCGGAGCTTTATCCCGCCCATACCCGCCTCTGGCTCGTCAATTTCCACGTCAGGCTCTTTGGCGGCAATCCAAGCAAGGCCATTGCCCTCATCGAAGACGAGGAGAGTTGGCCCGAAGGCGTCGACCGCGAGACGCTGGTGCCGTGGCTGGCCCAGGCACGGGCCATCGACAGCCGGGATCCCGCGCTTGTCGAGGAAGTCGCTGCTGCGCAGATGAAGCGTGCGCGCGTCTCTGCCTTCGGTGCCCAGTCCGCGACCCGCGTGCTGTGCGCGCTCGACCGGATCGACCAGGCGTTCGAAGTCGTCGATGCCTATTATTTCGGCCGGGGCTTTACGGTCCCCGATTTCCCGACTCCTGGAAGCCGGTTCACCCCGGAGCAGCGCCAGACCTGGTTCCTGTTTGAACCCGTGACCGGCCCGATGCGGGCCGATCCGCGTTTCGAGCCCCTCGTCGGGGAAATCGGGCTCGAGCGATACTGGCGCGGGTCGCGCACCCGGCCCGATTATCGCAACCTTGCCTGAAAGCGGGAAAGAACCGCCCGGATATTGCTTTCATCGGCGAAAGATCGGGCTCGCATCAGTTCCAGGTCCTCCCCTTTTTCCTGCCGATTGCCCATCCCGGGCCCAGCGACACGACCATCTCTTCGAATGATCTGATCGCGTCGGAAAAAGCGAGCGGTCGTCGATCCCGTCGGCCGGCAAACGGGAGGGCATCGTCATGTCTTCAAGACTAGTGAACCAGGCGGCGGTCGCCGCGATACTGGCCCTGGGCATCCAGGCAGCGCCGGCAACGGCTTCGCCAGGCGGCGGCGTTACCGCCGAGACCTATGTGACCGGCAAGCTCGTCGGTCCAAACCAGCAGAATTCCGACCGGGTGAAGTTCCAGACCAAGGACAATACGGCGGTCCGCGTGCAGAAACTGGTGTTCAGCCCCGGCGGCTTTACCGGCTGGCACCACCACCCGGGGATCGTCATCGTGACGGTGCTCTCGGGCACCATCCAGATGATGCACAGTGACTGCAGCACCCATGAATATGGGCCGGGCTCGCCGCATGGCTCCGTGTTCGTCGAGGGCGAGCAGCGGGTCCACGAGGCGAGCAGCGCCGGTGGGGCGACGGTCTTTGCCACCTATGTCGCGCCGGACGCCAACCCGCCGCTGTTCCGGATCGAGGACCCGGTGCCCTTCTGCGCGCAGGAGGATTAGGCCCGCCTATCGATCGGTCGGGCGGGAACGACTGAACCTCCCCCCCGTCACTTGAACGGACGCGACAGTCGTTCCCGTCTCGAGCGGGGCTGCGGGGGCAGCCCCGCGACCTTCTTGGCCGGTGCCGGGATCTGGCCGCTAATCCAGCGTCGTTCGATATTTCTTCATCGCGATCCCGGCGACGACGAGGACGAAGAGAGTCAGTGCCCCGAGGCTGGGCGCCGCCTCCTCGATGCCGACGCCTTTCAGCATCGAGCCCCGGACGACCCGCAGCATATGGGTCACGGGAAGGAGAGAGCCGAGCCATTGTGCCCACTCGGGCATCCCGCGGAACGGGAACAGGAAACCGGAGAGAAGGATCGAGGGAAGAAAATAGAAGAAGCTCATCTGCATCGCCTGCAGCTGGTTGCGCGCTACCGCGGAGACCAGGAAGCCGAGCGCCAGGCTGCCGACGATGAACAGGAAGAGGCCAAGGACGAGGGCGGCCCAGCCGCCGGCCATCGGCACGCCGAACAGGATCCGAGCCATGATGATGATGATCGCCGCCTGGATGATCCCGACGAGGACGAAGGGAGCGAGCTTTCCAACCATCACCTCCAGCGGGCGCAGCGGCGTCGAGAGGAGGGTCTCCATCGTCCCGCGCTCGGTTTCGCGGGTCATGGCGAGCGCGGTCATCATGACGAGCGTCATGGTGAGGATGGTCGCGACCAGCCCGGGGACGATGTTGTAGCTGGTGATGCTTTCCGGGTTGTAGCGGCGCTGGATGATGACTTCGAACGGGTCGCCTCCCGGTTTCGCGAAAGCGAGCGGGCCATCGAGGTCGTGCCTGAGGCCTTCCCGTGGGAGCGCTGCAAGCGCGGCGACCGCGCTACCGGTCGCCGCCGGGTCCGAGGCATCGGCCTCGACGAGGATCTGGGCCTTGTCCTGGCGCACCACCCGCCGGCTGAAATCTCCGGGAATGGTGATCGCGAACTGGACGTCGCCCCGTTCGATGAGCTCGTCCATCTCGGCTGGAGAACGGGCGACATGGTCGATCGAGAAATAGTCGCTCCGCTGGAGCGATCCGATCACCGAGCGGGCGAACTGGCCATTGTCCTGGACGAGGACCGCGGTCGGCAGGTGGCGGGGGTCGGTATTGATCGCATAGCCGAACAGAAGCAGCTGGATGACCGGGATCCCGATGATCATCGCATAGGTCAGCCGGTCGCGGACCAGCTGGGTAAATTCCTTGGTCAGCACGGCCATCATGCGGGTGAGCGAGAGGCCCATCATTGCCGCCGGCTCCTCATGCTGCCTTGGGCTCCCTGGGCGCGTTGGAGCCCATCAGGTGGATGAACACATCCTCGAGCGTCGGCTCGACCTCGACCCAGCGGAAAGGATCGCGCCGGTAGGGGGCGATCGCGGCTTCCAGCGCCTTTCGGTCAGTTCCGCTGACGTGCAGTGCTTCCCCGAACGGTGCAGCCATTTCCACCCCGCGGGTCGCGACCAGTTCGCGGCCAAGCCTGTCAGCGCGGGGGCCGGTCGCCTCGTAGGTGATGAGGCCGCTGTCGCGGATCACTTCCTCGCCGGTGCCGCGAGCGATGAGGCGGCCATTGAAGATGTAGGCGATCTCGTGACAACGCTCCGCTTCGTCCATGTAATGGGTCGAGACCAATACCGTCATTCCGCCGTCGGCGAGCTGGTGGATCTCGGCCCAGAACTCGCGCCGGGCTTCCGGATCGACGCCCGCGGTCGGCTCGTCGAGCAGAAGTAGCCGAGGTTCGTGCATCACGGCGGCTGCAAGCGCGAGCCGCTGCTTCCAGCCACCCGACAGGGTCCCCGCGAGCTGCGTTCGCCGGCCCTGGAGGCCGAGCTTCTCGAGCGTTTCGCCGACCCGCTGGCGCGCTCGGTCGAGGCTATAGACCCTGGCGATGAAAGCCAGATTCTCCTCGATCGTCAGGTCCTCGTAGAGGGAGAAGCGCTGCGTCATATAGCCGGTCTGGCGCTTGATCGCCTCGCCCTCGGCTGGAAAGTCGAGGCCGAGCACTTGTCCCGAACCGCTGTCGGGCGTCAGCAATCCGCACAGCATCCTCAGCGTAGTGGTCTTTCCCGACCCGTTGGGACCGAGGAAGCCGGTGATATGGCCCTGCTCGATCTGGAGCGAGACATTGTCCACCGCCTGCAGGTCCCCGAACCGCCTGCTCAGCCCCTCGACATCGATCGCGAGGGTCACCTGAGCGGCTCCACGTCGACCGGAAGCCCGGGCATCAGGCCCGCGGGCTTCGCCGGGATCGCCTCGACCATGAACACCAGCCGGTCGCGGCTGTCGCGGCTGAAGATTACCGGTGGGGTGAACTCGGGCCTGGGGCTGATATAGCTGATCCTTGCGCTCAGGCCCTGCCGGCAGCCGTCGCACGAGAAGCTGACCGTCCGGCCCGGCCTGTACCGCGCGACCTCTGCTTGCGGGACGAAAAAGCGGACCTTGACCCGTTCGTCCGGGAGAAGGCTGACCACGGGCTGGTTGGCGGCTACCCATTCGCCGGGACGATAAAAGATCTGCTCCACCCGGGCCGCAGAAGGGGCGGGCGGGGAGAGCTGGTCGAGGCGGATTGCAACTTCCCGGACACTCCCGCGGGCCTGGCTTTGCTCGGCTCTCGCCGCCGCGGCCTGGCGCTCGCGTGCGCGTGCGGCATCGCTCGCGGCGCCAAGCCGGGCGTTCGCCTCGCGCAGGGCCGCGCGGGCGGCGTCCACTTCCCTGCCGGCAACGGCGGCCGGGTCGTCGCGCTGGACCGAAAGCAGCCGGTCGAGGTCGCGCCGGGCCCGTTCCGCCTCCGCGGCGGCCGCCTTCGCCTCGGACCTCGCCTGGGCCGCAGCGGCATCGGCCGCTGCAATCCGGCTGCCGGCCCCGGCCACCTCTGCCCTCGCCTGGTCGCCTTCGGCGGCAAGGGTCGCGGGGTCGATGGTGAACAGGCGGGCTCCCGCGTCGATGCGCTGGCCTTCTTCCGCCGTGACCGTCCGCACCGTTCCAGCGACCGGCGCCGACAGGAACAATGTGTCACCCTCGATATAGCCCGAGAGCTGCCGCTCCTCGCCATTTCGCCGGAGGAGCAGCAATGCTGCCACCGCCGCGGCGATGAGCAGGGCGATGATGATGATCGGGCGGGCCCGGTTCATTGACCTTCCTCCTGCCATCCGCCGCCAAGTGCCTTGACCAGTCCGACCGTGTCGCGGGCGAGGGCAGCGCGCGTTTCGATCACCCGTCCTTCGAGCGACAGGCGGCGCTGCCGTGCCTCGAGGGTGTCGGCGAGGCTGGCAAGACCGCCCCGGTGACGGGAGAGCGAGATTTCTTCGGCCCGGGCCGCGCTCGTCACCGCCTGTTCAAGCTCACCGAGCTGCCTGCGGTCGCCTTCGATCCGGACAAGGGCATCTTCGACCTCTTTCAGCGCAACCAGGACTGTCTTCCGATATCGGGCCATCGCCTGCTCCTGCCTGGCGTTGCGAACCTCCACCATTGCTCGCCGCCGCCCACCGTCGAAAATCGGCCAGTCGAGCGCAGCGCCTGCTGCAAAGCTCCTGCTTCCCCATTCGAGCAGCGAGCCGAGGGCGGTGCTGACCAGCGCCGGGGCGGCGGTGAGCGAAATGCGCGGGTAAAGGTCGGCAACCACGACGCCGATGTCGGCAGTAGCCGCCGCAAGTTCCCGCTCGGCTGACCGTATGTCCGGCCGCCGCCGCAGCAGCTCGGAGGGAAGCCCCGGCGGGATGGCTGGTGCCGGTGGCAGGGCCGAGGGCGGCGAAAGGCTGGCACGAAGTGCGCCGGGAGCCTGGCCGGTCAGCAGCTCCAGCGCGTGGATCTGGGCATGGGCACTGGCCTCGAGCTCGGGGACGAGGGCGGCCGCTGCGGCGCGCTCGGAACGCCGCCGGTCGAGTTCCTCGCCGGTAACGAGGCCGCCGCGCCGGCGCGCTTCGACCAGCTCTTCGAGCCGCTGCTGCCGCGAAAGCTCGGCCTTCGCATTGGCAATGCGCTGCTGCGTGGCGCGGAGGTCGAGATAGGTTTTTGCAACCTCGGCGGTCACCGATACTTCGGTGTCGCGGCGATCCCAGGCAGAAGCCTCAGCCCTTGCGGAAGCTGCCTCCCGCTGCCGCCGGTTGCGGCCGAAAAGGTCGATTTCCCACCGGGCGTCGAACCCGGCGCGCCACGTCGTGAATTCCTCTCCGGGGAGACCAAGCCCGCCGCCGTTGCTTCCGCCCGAACCGGGCGGGACCGGGACGGCATTCTCGCTGATCCGCTGTCGGGTGACCGAGCCCTCCACGGCGATCTCGGGGGAGGATCCCGCACCTGCCGCGCGCTCGAGCGCCCGGGCCTCGCTGATCCTTGCGGCGGCAACCTCGATATCGAGGTTCTGCTCCAGTGCCAGCTCGATGAGCCCGGCGAGCCTTTCGTCACCGAAATCTTGCCACCAATGGTCGAGACGAGCTGAGCCCGGCACCGCCGGCGAGGAATAGGCCGCAGGGACCGGCACCGTGGGCTCCTGGTAGTCAGGGCCAACGGTCGAGCAGCCGGCCAGCAGCAGCACGACAAGGAGCGGGCGCTTCATTCGCCGCCTCGAACGAGGAGGCCGGCGAGGATCGTCTCGGCGTGCTGCCGTCCCAGCCGCTCCAGGTCGATCGGGGCGCCGCCGACCGGTTCCAGAGTCTCGTGCCAGATGACGCCCATCATCATCGCACCCATGAGCGAGAATGCCTGCAGCCGGGGATCGCCCGGACGGACCTCGCCTCGCTCCTGGGCACGTTCGATGATCTTGGCGATGGTCCCGATTGCGCTGGAGAGAACGACATCGTGCCAGACCTTGGCGATTTCCGGGAAATTGCGGGACTCGCCGATCACCATCTTGGCGACGGCGCCGATCGGCAGCTTTTCGGCCAGCGCCGCAAAGCGCGGCAGGAAGGTCCGGACAATCTCCTCAAGCGGCAGGTCGGTATTTTCGAGGCTTGCGCGGACCGCCTCGATATTGGGCGAAATCGTGTCGCGGATGACGGCGCGGAACAGTTCCTGCTTGTCACTGAAATAGAGGTAGAGCGTCCCCTTCGAGACCCCGGCGCGCCTCGCAATCTCGTCGAGCTTTGCCGCTGCAAATCCTTTCTCAGCAAATATCTCGAGCGCGGCGGAGCAAATCTCGCGGGGCCGGTCCTCGGCGCGGCGCTGCCATTTCGGCTGCTTCATGAGGAAGTTCCTAACTGACCGGTCAGTTATTAACTCTGCCCGGTGAGTCGCGCAAGCGACAAAAAGGGGCCGCCCCTTCGGGCGGCCCCTCCTTGCGAATTTCCGAAAGCCGGAAAAAAAGCGGGTTACTTGACCCGTTCGACCTGTTCGAACTCGAGCTCCACCGGCGTCGCACGTCCGAAGATCGAGACGCTTACCTTCACGCGCGCACGGTCGAAGTCCAGTTCCTCGACCACGCCATTGAAGCTGGCAAAGGGACCATCGAGCACCTTGACCGCGTCGCCGATCTCATAGTCGACCTTGACCTTGGTCTTGGGCGCCGAGGCGGCCTCTTCCTTGGTGTCGAGCATGCGGTGAGCCTGGGCGTCGGGAATGGCCTGGGGCTTGCCGTTGGGCCCGAGGAAGCCGGTGACCTTCGGCGTATTCTTGACGAGGTGATAGACATCGTCGTTCATCGCCAGCTTGGCGAGAACATAGCCGGGCATGAACTTGCGCTCGGTCTGCACCTTCTTGCCGCGCTTGATCT
>CAZQLI010000071.1:0-9136 GCA_964594145.1 uncultured Sphingomonas sp.
ATAGCCTTTGTCGGCCCATTCGTGTAGGTGCTCTGCGAGATATGCGTTCGCTGCTGCTTCTGTGGTCATCTTCTCGTATCTCCCGGAGGGAGTCCGTTGCCGTAGCGCGGGACTCCCTCTCTCTCAGGCCCTAGGCCGCATGTGATTGGTGTTTGCCGTACTTGGCTTCGTATTCGGCCAGCACGTCGTATCCGAGTCCCTGGGTGAGCAACGCCATGGCGCGCTTGAAGTAGGCCGCGAATTCGGGATCGCTCATCTTATCGCGCCGCACACCGCCTACGTCGCGGCACTGTGGGCGGTGCTGTCGCGCATGAGCCGGGTTTCGCCAGAGAGCGAAACGACTTTGACCCAATAGCCGAGCGTGATCAGCAAATCCTCATGGACGTGCTTGTCCGAAGGCCAGCGGTCGGTTGCGCGGCAGACTTCGCGCAGGATGGCCCAATAGAGCCCGTCGCGCTTGCGATTGCGCGGCAGGGATACGCCAACCTTGAGGCGCTTCCCGAACGGGATTTCGGCCATCTGCTCGGCATCCATCGCCAACTCTGGCGTGATGCCCTTGGATGTTCTGATAGCGTAGAATTCGATCATAGCCACGCGCTCCGATCAAATTGGGATGCTGTCTGGATCGTCGTCCAGATCGGGAGCAGTTCTGCCGCCGTGGGTGCGTTGATCGTCGCGATCGTACATGCCTTGCCGGTCGGACTGCCGCTGCCCGCCGTCCTCGCGCTTGTCGAGAAGCTGCAATTCGCCCCGGAAATTCTGCAAGACGACTTCGGTGGAATACCGATCCTGCCCGCTCTGGTCCTGCCATTTGCGGGTCTGCAACTGGCCTTCGATGTAGACCTTCGAGCCCTTGCGGCAGTATTGCTCCGCAACCTTGGCGAGGTTTTCGTTGAAGATGACGACCTGGTGCCATTCGGTCCGCTCCTGGCGGTTGCCGTCGCGATCCTTCCATTGCTCCGATGTGGCGACGCGCAGGTTTACGACCTCGCCGCCATTGTTCAATGAACGGGCCTCCGGGTCCGCGCCGAGATTGCCGACCAGGATCACCTTGTTCACGCCCGCCATGTCACTCTCCTCAATTCACGTCTTGGCCGAGCGTTAGGACGAGCATGGCGATTAGCCAAGACCGAATGCCACCGCCGTCCAATATGTTGCGCCGGCGACGATGTAGGCGACCACGAAAAGGTAGGTCACCATGAAGAGCGGCCAGCGCCAGCCGTTGGTCTCGCGGCGGGTGACCGCAATGGTCGAGATGCATTGCGGCGCGAAAATGAACCAGGCGAGAAAGGCCAGGGCGGTCGCCAGGCTCCAGCGCCCGGCGAGACGTTCCTCGAGCGTCTCGAGTCCCTGTTCGTCCTCGGCATCGAGCGAATAGACGGTGCCGATCGCGGCCACTGCCACCTCGCGAGCCGCCATGGCCGGGAGCAGCGCCAGCGCGATGTCCTTGTTAAAGCCGATCGGCGCAACGACGGTGTGGATGCCGTCGGCGATGCGGCCGGCAATCGAGACGTCGGACTGCTTCTGGCCCGGCCCCGCCTGGGGATAGCTGGCCAGGGCCCAGAGGACGACCGTCGTTGCAAGGATGATCGTACCGGCGCGCTTCAGGAAGATGGCGGCGCGTTGCCACAGGCCGATCAGCACGTCGCGCAGGCGAGGCAGCTGATATTTGGGAAGCTCCATCATGAAGCCCCCGCCGCCGCCCTTCACTGCGGTCCGCCGGAGGATGAAGGCGGCGACCAGCGCCCCGGCGATGCCGGCGACATAAAGGCCGAACAGGACCAGTCCCTGGAGGCCGACGCCCGGCAGGACCGCGACCGGTGGAATGAAGGCGGCAATGATGAGCGTGTAGACCGGCAGGCGGGCCGAGCAGGTCATCAGCGGCGCAACCAGGATCGTCGTCAGCCGGTCCTTCTCGTCCTCGATCGTCCTGGTGGCCATGATCCCGGGGACGGCGCAGGCAAAGCTCGACAGGAGCGGGATGAAGGCCCGTCCCGACAGCCCGGCATGGTTCATCAGCCGGTCCATGATGAACGCGGCACGGACCATGTAGCCGGTCGATTCAAGGACGAGGATGAAGCTGAATAGAATGAGGATCTGTGGCAGGAATACGATGACCGCGCCGACGCCAGCGAAGAGGCCGTCGACGATCAGCGACCGGAAAAACCCGTCGGGGAGGACGCCGGCGATCCAGTTTCCGAGGGCCAGTGTTCCTGCCTCGAGGGCGTCCGCCGGGACGGCCGACCATGAAAAGACCGCCTGGAACATCACGAACAATATCACCGCGAGGATGATCGGGCCGGCAACCGGGTGAAGCAGGACGGCGTCGAGGCGGTGGGTGATCCGGCGAACCGGCGTCTCGTGGACGATCGCGCTCAGCGCGATGTCGCGCGCCCGTCGCTGGAGCTGGAGAAGGTCATGCTCGGGAGGCCCGGCGATTGCTTCCCGGCGGGGCTGGCCAAGCAGGCCGCCGAGGCGCTCCATCAGCTCCTCGAGGCCACGCTTGCGTACTGCCACCGTCTCGACGACCGGTACGCCAAGCTCTTCTTCGAGCTTTCGCGCATCGAGCTCGAGCCCGTCGCGCTTGGCCAGGTCGATCATGTTGAGCGCGATCACTGTCGGCAACCCGAGGCCGATCAGCTGGAGCGCGAACCGGAGATGGTTGTCGAGGTTGGAGGCGTCGACCACGATCAGCAGCGCCTGGGGCGTCCGCTCCCCTTTCTGGCGGCCGAGCAGCACGTCGCGTGTCACCGCCTCGTCGAGGCTCGAGGGGTCGAGGCCGTACGCACCGGGGAGATCGACCAGCTCGACCGGCGATCCGTCGGCGAGCGTCGCCTTGCCCACGTGGCGTTCGACCGTCACGCCTGGATAGTTGCCGACCTTCTGGCGGGCCCCGGTCAGCGCATTGAACAGCGCGCTCTTGCCGGCATTGGGGTTGCCGGCGACCGCGATCAGCGGAACGGGATTCATGGTGCCTCGGTCGCGACCTTCACTGCCTGGGCCTGGGCTTTCCGGATGGCGACGGTCATTCGACCGACTCGAACCGCGAGCGGGTCACGTCCGAACGGCCCGAGGTGCAGCGGCTCGACTGCCACCCCCTCGTCAAAGCCGAAGTTCCTGAGACGGCAGGCTTCCTTGTGTCCGAGCGACGTCCAGTCGATCGCCGCGATCCACGCGCGCGTGCCGATCTTGAGTTGGTCGAGGCGGATGATTGGGCCAGTCACTTGCAAGCGATTATCAATAACAGCAGCGCCTGAAAAGCCCAATCATGCCCATTGTGGCAGGAACCGGGTCCCGATGCTCAGCGCGCAGGGTATCGCAGCCGTCCAAGGAAGCGGGTCAGGCTCGGCCGGTGGAGATCGCTCCCGCTCCAGCTCGCCTTCCATTTTTCGAACCGCATCACGTCGGCCAGGCGCCGGTCGAGGAATGCACCGGTCTCGCTCCACCCCTCGCTGTCGTCATCGAGCCAGCAAAGCAGGGTGGACGCGTAGACGCCCGACAGGATGAGCCGCTTGCTGTAGTGATTATAGTCAGTGGCCTCGTCGCCGGCGAGCCGCCACATCGTGTCGGCCGAACGCCATCCAGCCTTCAAAGCCAGCGGGATGTTCTGCGGCAAGGCGAGGATCGACAGGCCGGTCCTGACCGCCTCGCGCGCCGGGGCCATCGTCTCGAGGCGATACCAGATCATCGAGCGGATCCGGTCACGGATCCTGAGGGCGGCGACGCGCTCCGGGGTGAAGTGCCCTTCCATGGCGGCATCGATCCCCTGGATATAGGAATCGACCATTCCCGCGGGGTCCTTGGGGAAAGCCAGCCTTGCCTGGGCGGGATCGACCCCCAGCTGGGCGGCGGCGCTGTCGACCGCCTTGGCGTTCCAGCCGTCAAAGGCGGCATTCTCCCCGACGGGAAGTGCAAGCTTGAGGCGGAGCGACTCCAGCGGCGTAGGCATGACAGGCTAATTGGTCGCGCTGACCGGCTCTTGCAAGCCGGTCGCGCCCCTCGGCCTCATTCGCACGAGGACCAGGGCAACGACGATCAGGGCAGCACCGACCAGGTCGCGCTGGGTCAGCGTTTCGCCATAATAAATCCAGCCGAGCAGTGCCGACAGCGCCGGCTGGGTCAGCAGCGCCACTCCGACAATCAGCGGCTGGACATGGCCGAGCGCATAAACAAGCATTCCCTGGCCGATCAGCTGGCTGCAGATCGCCAGCGCGAACACCCCGGTCCAGTTGGCGGGGACGACCTGCTCGCCAAGCGCGGCGGACAGCGGAAGAAGCATGATCGCACCGAACAGGCTGGCAAGAAACAGGAGCGGGAGAGGCTGGAGCTCGCCCCGGGTGCGCTCCACGAGGATCAGGTAGAAGGTGTAGAGCAGTCCCGCGAGGAGAGCCAGCAGGTCACCACGAAGATTGGCTGCGGAGAGTTCCGCGCTGCCCCACATCAAAAGCCCGCAGCCGAGCGCCGCCAGGGTCAGCGCCGTTCCCTGGAGCAGCGAGGGCCATTTGCGCATCAGCCAGAGTCCCCACGCTGCAAAGAAGAAGCTGGAGACATTGCCGAACAAGGTAGCGTTGCCGAGCTTGGTGAGATGGATCCCGCTGTGCCAGGCGGCAAGGTCTGCGGCAAAGAAGAATGCGGCCGCGGCAACCGCGATCGTCAGCGAGCGGCGGGGCAGGTGAACGGGTTGCCGAAGCATTGCAGCGAGCAGCCACAGGAAGGGGAGTGCGAGCGCGAGCCGCCAGAAGCCCGCGGCCACGGGCCCGACCCCGCTGTTCCTCACCAGGAAGGGTCCCGTTGCGAGCGCGATGTTGCCGACCAGCAGTGCCGCGAAGGCAAGCGTATGCGACCTGGTTGGAGTCTGGTGATTCACTCCCCGCCCCTAGGGCTGATGGGTCAAACAGGGAAGCTCCAACGGCCCGGCCACCCGATAAGTGCCCCTTATGGTCGCCGCCGATCTTCCACGATTGACCGGTTTTGATCCAAAACTATCTCTTTCCCCAGGCGCCGGGGAACGCCTTCAAGGTGAAGAAAGGACGATCCATGCCAAGCCTTTTCAGTCCGCTGTCACTCGGCGCGCTGCAATTGCCGAACCGCATCGTGATGGCGCCACTCACCCGCGCGCGGGCCGGGCGCGAGGCGGTGCCGAACGACCTCATGGCCCGCTATTATGCGCAGCGGGCGGGCGCCGGCCTCATCATCTCGGAGGCCACGGGAATAAGTCGTGAGGGACTTGGCTGGCCCGATGCGCCGGGCCTCTGGAACGAGGCCCAGGTCGAAGGCTGGAAGAAGGTGACCGGCGCCGTTCATGCCGCCGGCGGTCGCATCGTGGCCCAGCTGTGGCACATGGGCCGGCTGGTCCATCCGGATCTTGGCGGCGGCAAGCCGATTTCTTCTTCCGCGACGACCGCGCCCGACCTTGCCCACACTTATGAGGGGAAGAAGCCCTATGTAGAGGCAAGGCCGGCATCCGAGGCCGAGATCAAGCGGATCATCAATGATTATGTGCGAGCGGCCGATAATGCGATCCGGGCCGGGTTCGATGGAGTCCAGATCCACGGGGCCAATGGCTATCTGGTTGACCAGTTCCTGCGCTCGTCGGCCAATTTCCGGGAGGATCGCTATGGCGGTTCGATCGAGGGACGGATCCGCTTTGCGCGCGAGCTGCTGGCAGCGGTCGGCGCGAAGATCGGGATCGAACGGGTCGGAATCCGCTTCTCGCCGAACATCCTGGTCCAGGGCGTCGAGGATAGCGAGCCGTTGCTGCTTTTCACCGAGCTTGCAAAAATGCTCGAGCAGCTGAAGGTCCCCTGGATCGAGCTTCGCGAACCCGACAAGCCGACCTCGGCCGGGTCGATCCCGACCGAGCCGGTGAGCCCGGCCATGCGCCGCCACTATTCGGGCCGGATCGTCATCAACAGCGACAATGACTGGACCGATGCCCGTGCTCGCATCGCAGGCGGGTTCGCGGACGCGGTCAGCATCGGCCGGCTTTTCATCGCCAACCCCGACCTCGTCACTCGGCTCGCGCTCGGAGCGCCGCTCAACCAGGGCGACCCCGCGACATTCTATGCGGGCGGCGAGCGGGGCTACACCGACTATCCTGCGCTGGACCAGGCGGCGTAAAGTCGGCGGCGATCCCGGTCCCGGGAACAGGAATCGACCTGACCGGTTCCTTTCCCGGGCATCAGGAGGAGCCTTCCCTATGCGCAAGGACGTCTTGACCGGGCTCGGCGTTGGCTTCGGGGCGCTTCTCGGCGGAGCCGCCTATTATTATTTCCGCGAGAAATCGCAGGAGGAGCCTGATTACCGGGCGCTCGAAAGCGACGGTGACTACCAGATCCGGGACTATCCCGCGGTGATCGTTGCCGAGACAGTGGCAAACGGCCCCCGTCGCCAAGCCCTTTCGGAAGCATTTGGGAAGCTCGCCGACTATATTTCCGCAAGGTCGCGTGACGGTGAAAAACTGCCAATGGCGGTGCCGGTCATGCAGGACGGCGGAGACCCGATGGCGAGTGACCCGCCCCTGTTCGACGATGATCTCGAAGGAGCATGGCGAACCCGCTTCGTCATGCCCGCTGGGCGCAACGTCAGCGAGCTCCCATCCCCGCCCGAGGGAATCGAGCTGGTAGAACTTCCCGCACGCAGGGTCGCCGTGGTCAGCTTTGCCGGTCGACCGACCGACGAGCTTCTTGCCGAACAGGAGGACCGGTTACGGGGCTGGCTGGCGAAGCGAGGAGAAGGGACCAGCGGCGAACCCGAATATGCCTTTTACAATTCGCCGATGATCCCGGGCCCGCTGCGTCGCAACGAGCTCTGGCTCGCGCTGGGCTAGGCACGGGGCAGACGTCGGCGGCGTGTCAGAAACGCTGCTTCAGTTCCATGAGGGCGAGTGCCGCTTCGGCCGCCCCGCCGCCCTTGTTGGCATGGGCCGGGTTTGCACGGACGATCGCCTGGGCCTCGTTCTCAACCGTCAAAATGCCATTGCCGACGGCAAGCCCGTCCATGGTCAGCGCCATCAGGCCCCGGGCGCTTTCGCCCGCGACGATCTCGAAATGATAGGTCTCGCCCCGGATCACGACACCAAGCGCAACAAAGGCGTCGAATCTTCCGCTTTCCGAAGCGAGGGCGATGGCCCCGGGAAGCTCGAGCGCACCGGGCACGGTGATCGTCTCATGGGTGTGACCCGCGGCCTCGAGGGCTGCCCGCGCCCCGGCGAGGAGCATGTCATTCAGGTGCGCGTAGAAACGCGCTTCGGCAATCAGCACATGGGCCAAGCTAGTCCTCCGTCGCGCGAATGCTGCGTTCCTCGACGATCGCCAGCCCATAGGCTGAAAGTCCGACCGGGGAATGGCTGGTGTTCGAAAGAAGGATCATGTCGTGGATGCCGAGCGCGGCTAGGATCTGGGCGCCGATGCCATAGCTTCGAAGCGCCGGGCCCTTCTCGGCGGGCTTGCCGGAACGAAGGTTGGCGGACCTCGAAAGCGAGCCGGGGGCCGCGGCATGAAGCGCAACGATGACCCCGGAGCCTTCCGTTTCGATCATGGCCATCGCCCCGTCGAGAAGACCGGCGCGCTCCGTTTGCTCGCCAAGAACGTCGGCGAAGAGGTCGATCGAGTGCATCCGGACCAGCGTCGGCGTAGCAGGATCGATGAGGCCATGGACCAGGGCCAGCTGCTCTTCGCCGCTTGCCTTGTCACGAAACACCTGGGCATTCCACTCGGCTCCCGATCTCGCCAGGAACCGCGTCTCGGCGACCCGCTCGACCATGTGATCCTTCTTCAGCCGGTAGGCGATGAGGTCGCGGATCGTGCCGATCTTGAGGCCATGGGCCCGGGCAAAGCCCATGAGATCATCGAGGCGGGCCATTGACCCGTCCTCGCGCATGATTTCACAGATGACCCCGCTCGGGTTGAGCCCGGCCAACCGGGCGACATCTACCGCGGCTTCGGTGTGGCCGGCACGAACCAGCACGCCTCCCGGCCGGGCAACCAGCGGAAACACATGACCGGGCGAGACGATCGCCTCGGGGCCATTGCCGGCATCGATCGCGACCGCGATCGTCCGGGCCCGGTCGGCCGCGGAAATGCCGGTCGTGACGCCCTCGCGCGCCTCGATCGAGACGGTGAATGCAGTCTCCATCTGCGTTCCGTTGACGCGGGCCATTGGTTCGAGGCCAAGCTGGTCGACCCGGTCCTTCGACATGGCGAGGCAAATAAGCCCGCGGCCATGCCGGGCCATGAAGTTGATCGCGTCGGGGGTCGCCATCTGCGCTGGGATGACGAGGTCGCCCTCATTTTCCCGGTCGTCGTCGTCGACAAGGATGAACATGCGGCCGTTGCGCGCCTCGTCGATGATCGCCTCGGCACCGACCAGCACGTCCTGGACTCCGCCATCGAGCAGCTTCTCCAGCCGAACGAGCGTATCGGCAGTCGGATTCCAGTCGCTCGCCCCAAGCTTGCGCAGGCTGTTGGGATGGAGCCCGGCCGCGCGTGCCAGCCCGCTTCGGCTTGCCGCGCCCGAGTCAACGAGGGCAGTGAGCCGGTCGATCAATGTGGTGGACATCGGCGCCCGCTATCACATCATAATGTGATACGCCAGATGGAAAAATCACATCACAGGATGATTCAGGCAAGACGATAATAAGCCAATTGAAGGGGACCCCCCGGGGCCGGGTTCGTCGGACAGGTACTTCCAATCGGGCAAGGCGCAATCGCACTTCCTATTTTGCTGCTGCAGACTCGGTCCGTCCTGCTTTCGAGTCAACTCGCCGATGGAATCGGTCGTCCTATCGTGACTTCGCGTAATGCTGAGCCTAGTGTGTAAATGTTTAGGGGAGTGTCGCCATGTCAGCCATCGAAAAAGAGATCGATCGCAATTTCGATTTCTTCCAACGTTCCCTTGGCGATTTTCTGACAACCCATGAAGGCAAGTTCGCGCTGTTAAAGAACGGCGGATTGGTCCACTTCTTCGATACGGCATTTGAAGCAGAAGTCGCTGGCGAAAAACGTTTCGCCGATGGACTCTATTCCATTCAGCAAGTATCGGAAGCGCCCGCCGACTTGGGGTTCTTTTCCTATGCCTTCAATCAAGGGCAAACTAGATAACCGTAGAGCTATCGTTGATGTTGGTCTAAGGCCAA